>NZ_CP168006.1:2320125-2442372 GCF_041521385.1 Alcaligenes faecalis
CAGCAACAGCAACAGCAACAGCAACAGCAACAGCAACAGCAACAGCAACAGCAACAGCAACAGCAACAGCAACAGCAACAGCAACAGCAACAGCAACAGTCCTGGGTCTGCTCACCTGCATGGAGAGAGTCCAAAAACGTCTGCAGTCAGCATGCCGGATGTCTCCCGCCATGGAGACGCCATCTACTCATTAAGCGCCCTGTTCCCTCAGCCTTTGCCTGCTGACAGGCTGCAATCCTGGCTGTCGGATCTGTGCCAATGGGCTGGCCCGCGCCTCTTGCGCCTGAAAGCCGTTTTGCCCGTACAAGGCATGGACCTGCCACAGGTGATTCATGCCGTGCAGCATCAGTCCTACCCTTGGCAGACCGTGCCGCAGTGGCCTTGGCCGGATCAGCAAGGGCGCATGGTATTGATCACGCAGGATCTGGATTTTCAGGCGCTGTGGGCGCGATTGCAGGAACTGGATGCTGCGGTCCGCAAGACGGATTAAGACTCGATAGGTCCGAGTCTCTCTTGATCGGATTTTCTTGAGTCGCCGGGAGCGTGATGGAGCAGGGTCTCTACGTCATCTGAACAGACTATCCACCGCTACGATAGACAGCGCCGCCAGCCGAAAAAAAGGACGCCGTAGCGTCCTTTTCAAAAGCCGTTGGGCTCACAGGTTTTATTGGGGCTCGACGCCCACTTTCTTGAACAGGGCGGCCCATTGGGGCACTTGTTGCTCCACCTTGGCCTGCAAGGCGGTCGGGTTGGCTTCTTTGTCCAGGACCGTCGCTCCCAGGGTGGCCATGCGGTTCTGGAAGTCCTTGTCGGCCAGGCCGGTCTGCAAGGCTTTCACCAAGGTATCCACGACAGGCTGGGGCGTGTCTTTCGGTGCCCACATACCGTGCCAGATACCGATTTCAAAGTCCTTGAAACCGGACTCCTGCATGGTGGGGACATCCGGTAAGGTTGGGACGCGTTGTGGGCTGGTGACGGCATAGACCTTCACTTTGCCCGATTTGATTTGCTGGGTGGTGTTGGTGGTTTGGTCACACATGACGTCCACCTGCTTGCCCATCAAATCCGCAATCGCCGGGGCGGTACCTTTGTAGGGGACCGTCAGCAGCTCGATACCCAGTGCTTCGGTGAGCATGGTGCCGCACAGATGGCTGGCGGCACCAATTCCGGCGTTGGCCAGGGAAACCTTGTCCTGGTTGTCCTTCAAGTACTGCACCAGTTCCTGAATGTTGTTGGGCGGGAAATCCTCGCGGGCAATGATGGTCATGGGAACGTCAACCACCAGACCGATGGGGGACATACCATTGATGGCGTCGTAGCCAGGTTTTTTGTACAGCGAAGGAGCGGTGGAAAAGCCGATGTGCATCAGCAGTATGTTGTAGCCGTCCGGTTTGGCACGGGCGACCTGGGAGGTGCCAATGGAGCCTCCGGCACCGCCCTTGTTCTCGACCACAATGGTTTCAGCCAAGGCTGGGCGCATGGCTTCGGCTAGCGCGCGTGCCACGTTGTCCGTGGGGCCGCCCGCCGCAAAAGGCACCACCATATTGACGGGGTGGTCCGGATAACCGGCTGCCTGTGCGGTAACCGAGCAGGCCAAGGCCGTGCCCAGACTGACAAACAGCTTGTTTAATGCAACAGCCATAATGCCTCCTTGATAAGGATTGCTTATTCTTTTGGGAGCTACTTGGGTCCGGTCGCTCTGTGTTGCGAAGCGTTGCAGGAGTGGCTTTATTCTACTGAGGGCAGACGTGTTTCTTGTTCAGGTCTAACCCTAGTAAGGGGCTGAAATGGGCTAGGGGAATATACCGGGATAAAAGAGGAAGCAAGCCGTGGCCAAAGCACACGGCTTGCCAGAGTGAGGGGTCAGGTAGAGGCTGGTTTATGCAGGACCGGCGTCAAGTAGGCGATGATGGAAATCGTCAGCGCAGCCGTGGCGACCAGGCTACAAAAGATCATCAGCCCCTGGTCCAGTCCCAAGTGGTCGGCCAGCCAGCCCAGGCCCAAAATAGGCAGGATGGCACCCAGATAGCCGGTGATCAGGTAGGTGGACGTCAGGCCGGCCCGCTGGTGCGGGGGCGAGACGCGCTGCACGATGGACATGCCGCCGTACATGCACAGGCCGTGGCCAAAGGCGGTCAGCAGTACACACACAATGAACAGCAGCGAGGAACTGGCCCACAGATTGATCAGCAAGGCGATACAGGCCAGGGTGAAGGACAGCAGTCCCACGATGACACTGCGCTTGGCTGGCCAGCGGCGGATCAGCAACTGGAAACCCGAGGACAGAAATAGAATAATCCCGATGGAAAAGCCGCTGGTGGCCGGGCCGTGCCAAGGCACCATCTGCTCCATGAAGCTGGGCGCCAGAGAGGCAAACAGACTGAACATGGCAAAGGCGCAACAGGCGGACAGGCAGCCAATCAGATAGGGGCGTCGTAAATGGGGGGCCGGCAGTGTCAGGCGCGGCATCCAGGTGCGCCAGCTAGTTTTTTGCGGCACAGGCTGTTTGCTGGCAATGGGCCTGATTTGAAACAGGGCATAGATGGCCAGTATGCCCAGAACCATGGAGGGGATATAGCTGGAGAACAGCGGGTTCGGTATCCATTGTGCGATCAGGCCACCCACCACCGGGCCCAGGCCAAAGCCAAAGGCCAGCATCAGCGAGGTGGTGGCCGCAGCGCGTTGCACATCTCCGCCCCGGTTAAATTGCCCCAGACCGATGGAGGCTGAGGTCACAATCATGCTTGAGGCCATCCCGATCATGATGCGGCTGAACACAAAGCTGCCTACATCCCAGGCAAAGGCGGACAGGGTCACGCCGCTGGTGACCAGAATCAGGCCGGTACGCAGCACGGGCATAAAGCCCTTCATGTCGCTTAAGCGGCCCAGAAACAGCAGGCCAGTCAAACCGGAGGCCATATAGGCCACGTATAGTTGGGTGATGTGACTGGCATTCAAGTCCCAGCGGTCCTGGTAGAGCGGATACAGTGGGCTGGCCAGCGCCGTACCCATTACCCCGATACACATGGCAATACTGATCCACACATAAGGGTCCCACTTGCCTTTCTTGCACGCCGGGCGTGCAGCCGCAGGCTGGTCAACACCCGCTGGCTGGGCCGGATGGTTCAGGTTTGGTTCGAGCCGTGCTGTTTGCAGGGTCTGGGCGGGGGCGCTGGCGTGAAAGTCCTTGCAGCTTTGGGAATCTCGCCAGCTTTCATGCAGCACCCATTGTCCTGGGGGCGGGTCTTTGCGCAATACATCGAAGCGTAAACAGGCGCTGTTGGCTCGAGCTTGTTCAGCCAGCGCGTCCGTATATGCGTCCTGTGCCTGAGGATCCAGATCGGTGAAATGGTAGTGTGTAGTACGAAAGTACGTATCGCCCATGCGACGCAATCCTTGACAGCGAAATCATTCGGGACCATCAAGGATACTCTTTCGTGCCTGTACTTACATGGCAAATAGCTGACACTAGGCTTGCTGGCGTAAATCCAGATGTATATCAGCCACACGCAAAATTTCGGCGTCGTGATCCGGATCACGCCACGTGTCCTGACAGGCCATCTGGTGCCAGCGTTGCATGGAGGGTAGCTCCAACAAGCGACTGATGTAGGTTTGGCATGTTTCATCCAGCTTCAGACCATAGGTTTGCAGGCGAAATACAACGGGGGCGTAAAAGGCATCGACGGCACTGAATCGCTCGCCGGCCAGGAAGGGCCCCCCAAAACGGTTCAAACCTTCTTGCCAGATGGCTTGCAGGCGCTCCAGCTCACCTTGCAGGCGCATATCGTGTTGATGGTGATGGGCCCGTACGGCAACGGCAAAGGGGCACAGACTTCGTAGCGAGGAGAAATTGGCGTGCATTTCCGCACTGGCACTGCGAGCCCAGGCGCGTGCGACGGGGTCAATCGGCCAGACGCCGGGGTGTTGTTCGGCCAGATATTCCGTAATGGCCAGGCTGTCCCAAATAATTTGCCCATTGGTATGCAGCACAGGGACCTGGCCCGCCGGGGCCATGTCGTGAAAGGCCACACTGCTAAAGGGAGGGCCAAAGTTGAACCAGTGCACGTTAAAACTCATGCCCAAGTGGCTCATTAATAACCAGGGGCGCAAAGACCAGGACGAATAATGGGGATTGCCCAGGACAAGGGTATAGTTTCTGGAGGCTTGCATAGTGGCACGGATTCACGAAGGGGATGGTGTTTGCACTGTAGTAGGCTTTGATCTGCTTGGGTAGTACCGGCACCGTCTTGCCGTTTTGGTCGACGGTTTTTTTTACTGACTTGGGGAGTCGTCCATGGCGTATGACCTGGAAAAACGACTGGTCATTGGCTTGGCGTCCAGTGCTTTGTTTGATCTGAGCCAGTCTCATCAGGTCTTCCTGGAGCAAGGGGAGGCAGCCTACCGTGATTACCAGTTGGCCCGCGAACACGAGCCTCTGAAACCGGGTGTGGCTTTTTCCTTTATACGGCGTTTGCTGGCCTTGAACGACTTGTCGCCCGACGATCCCCTGGTGGAGGTCGTATTGCTGTCGCGTAACGATCCCAATACGGGTTTGCGGGTAATGAACTCCATCCGCCACCATGATCTGGACATTACGCGGGCGGTGTTTTTGCAAGGGGGCGATCCCAGTCCTTATATTCAGCCGCTGTCCATCAGCCTGTTCCTGTCGGCCAATCAGGAAGATGTGCACCGGGCGGTGCAGCAAGGCTATCCCGCAGGTCAGGTTCTGAACTCCTCGTATGAGGATGCCTATGACGACCAGCCTATTCGGGTGGCGTTCGATTTTGATGGGGTGATTGCGGACGACGAGTCCGAGCGCGTGTATCAGCAGGAAGGCGGCCTACCGGCCTTTTTTGAGCACGAAGTGCGTTTGGTGCAAAAGCCCCATAATCCGGGTCTTTTACAGGCGTTTTTGCTGAAGTTGGCGCATATTCAGGAAGTGGAGCAGCAGCGTCAGGCGCAGGATGCCCGCTATGTGCCGCGTTTGCGAATTGCGATTGTGACAGCACGCAATGCCCCAGCCCATGAGCGTGTTATCAATACCATTCGCAGTTGGGGCATTGAAGTCAATGAAGCCTTTTTTCTGGGTGGGATTGAAAAGCGTCGGGTGCTGGAGGTGTTGCAACCGCATATCTTTTTTGATGACCAGACCACCCACCTGATCCCCACTGCGCAGACTTTGCCCTCCGTGCATATTCCGTTTGGGGTGGTGAATCACCCACAGGTGCAGGCGGTGGAGCCGGAGAAAAAGAAAGGCCGGAAACCGGCCAAGCCGAAGTCGACGCGGTAGCTGCCTGCTTATCAAAACCAGTGTCGGGATGACCCCGGACTGCTTGCCGCTTTCAGCCGGCCTTGCAACCCCGATCAAGGGCTCGGTTTGCTATCTGGCTTGTTCGGATTCAGCCCCATTTAACCCCCTTAGCTGCTTTTACTCCCTTCGTGGCACCCAAGACCAAGCCGCGCACAAAGGTGGGACCCGGCGCGGCTTGGTTCTTTGTGGTCCTCGTGTCCTTAGACTTGGGCCAGGGCGCGGCTAACGGCGCGTGCGGCGGGTTGAATCAGGCTGGCCAGGGCTTCGGGGTGGATGGCCTCAAAGCGTTCCAGGCTTCCTAGCAAGGTCAGGCTGCCGAAGATTCGTTTGGCATCGTCAAACACAGGCGCAGAAATCCCGGCGATGCCTGGGTTGATCTGCTCCTTGGTGATGCAATAACCGGCACGGCGCAGCTCTTGCATGTGAGCGGAGAAGGCTGGCCATTCCTTGCCCAGGCGCTGTACATAATCAATGTCCTGATTCTTCTCGTACAGACGGCGCAGGTGGCGGGTGGGCAGATACGCGGTGACGATACGTGCGGTAGAACTGCGGAACATATCCATGGTTCGGCCACGGCCAAACAGCAGCTCGAAACGCCCCGGCCCGGTTTCCTGATGGGTGGTCAAGATGCGTTCGCCGTACTGCTGGCCGATCAGCACGTCCAGCCCGGTTTGCTCGACCAGCGAGCGCAACAGGGGACGACAGCGGCTGACCAGTGGATCAAATTCGCGGATCAGCAAATCCATTTCTATAAACCGTGGCCCAGGGGCGTAGCCTTCTGGGCTGCGGATCAACAGGCCACTATTGCAGAGCTCTTTCAGATAGCGATAGGTGGTGGCGGGAGGGTAGCTCAGGCGAGTGCAGATGGTCTCCACATCCAGCACCGGCGTGTGTGCACCGTACAAGTCCAAAATTTGCAGCATGCGTCTTAGACTATTCATGTGCCCTCGTAAGAACGGAGTTGTTGATTCACTATTCTAACCACGCTCTGGCCTGTCAGTGGAGAGCAACAGCAAGCCTTGCTCTGCTCTACTGGTTTATACCTAAACTATCAGATTATCCGGAAATTTTTATCAGACTGCGGTAATAATTGGGAGCATAAGCGGGTCTGTTATGTATTTGCTTACACATGGCCTACTCTTTTTGTGACGCTGGGCACCTTACGGTCCCGGCCCCGGTTTGACGAGGTGGACATGGATCAGGCACAGCACAGTCAGGTGTCGTTGGAAATTAAAAATGTACTGTTCATCATGTGTGATCAGTTACGCGCGGATCACCTGTCCTGTTATCGCCCTGGTGGCGCATTAAAGACGCCGAATCTGGATCGCCTGGCGGCGATGGGTGTGCGTTTTGATCGCGCCTATGTGAACTCGGCCGTCTGTGGCCCGTCACGCGCCTCGTACTACACTGGTCGGTATCCCTTGTCGCATCGGGTTACCTGGAACCGTGTCCCGCATCCCATCGACGAGCTGTATCTGGGCGATTATCTGGCCCAGTCGGGCAGGGACTGCCACCTGTTGGGCAAGACGCATCATGTACCGGACCCAGCGGGAGCCAATGCGCGTCGTTTTCAGGTTCAGCCCGAGGCCGCCGAGCGGTTCTGGCAAGGTGGTTTTACCGCGATTGAGCGTTATGACGGCCATTTTGAAATGGGCCCGGATAGCGAGTATCGCCAGTATTTGCAGGCCCAGGGTTACGACAGCGAGCGCCCCTGGGAGGACTATGTCATAGGTAGCCAGGACGCCCAGGGGCAGTTTGCGTCCGGCTGGTACATGCGCAATGCCAGCCTGCCCGCACGGGTACAGGCACAGGACTCCGAAACCGCGTACTTTACCCAGCGGGCCATGGATTTCATCACGGCCAAAGGCGAAGAGCCCTGGGCCTTGCACCTGTCTTTCATTAAACCGCACTGGCCTTATAAGGCCCCGGCGCCCTACCACGACTGTTTCGGCCCGGAAGACGCCTGTACGCCCTTGCGTGCGGAGCACGAGCGCCAGAATGCACATCCGGTGCATGCGGCCTATCAGCAGCACGAAGAGTCTCAGTCTTTTGCCCAGGACGAGGTCTGGCGCACGATCAAGCCTGTCTATATGGGCTTGGTCCAACAGATTGACGATGAAGTCGGCCGTTTGCTGGACATGCTCGAGCAGCAAGACCGCTTGAAAGACACCCTGATCATTTTCAGCTCCGATCATGGCGATTTGCTGGGCGACCATTGGTTGGGCGAGAAAGAGTACTTCTTTGAAAACGCCATTCGCGTTCCGCTGATCGTGGTGGATCCACGATCCTCAGCGAATGCCACACGCGGCCAAAGCAGCGATGCCTTTGTGGAGTGTGTGGATGTTACCCCTACGATTCTGGATGCCTTGCACCTGCCTGCCCAGGAGCATCGGGTGGAAGGCCGTTCCCTGGTTCCGCTGTTGCACGGCCAGTCGGACTGGGCGCGTGAGTACACCGTGGCCAGTCTGGATTATGCGTATCGGGAAGCCCGCCAGATTCTGGGACGTGGTGTGGATGAATGCCGGGGTTTGATGCTGCGCGATGGTGACTATAAATACATGCACTGGCAGGGTTATCGGCCACAACTGTTCGATTTGAGGCAAGACCCTGATGAGCTGCACGATCTGGGCGCAGACCCAGCGTATGCAGCGGTTTGTCGGCGCATGAAAGAAGGCCTGCTGGACTGGCATGACACTCTGAAAGGGCGTGCCAGCGAGAGCTGGGCCGCGGTAGAGGATCGTACCAATGCGCACGAGCGCATGATGAATATCTTGATTGGACGATGGTAAGTGTGTAGCGGGGGGCTACCAGTGGGTGGCTGGCCGCAATCAATAACGATAAGGAGTGGACAATGAAGCAGCTTAAAAATACGACGCTGGCCCTGTTGGTGGCAGGGGTGGGGGCCTTGGCCCCGATGATGGCTCAGGCTGCCTGGCCGACGACGGAGCAGGTTCGTATTGTGGTTCCTTACCCACCCGGCACCGAGCCTGATATTCTGGCCCGCGACCTGGGTGTGCATCTGAACAAGGCCACCGGCAAGGTGTTTGTGATTGAAAACCGCCCAGGTGCCAATGCCATTATCGGCACTGACAATATTGCCAAAGCCAAAGGTGACGGTTCTGCCTTGCTGATGGTGGACAGTCTGGCGGTCTCCACCAATCCCCTGCTCTACAGCAACCTGCCCTACACGTGGGAAAAAGACTTGAAGCCGGTGACCACCGTGGCCGGTGTGAACCTGTATCTGCTGGTGCGCAATGACTTTCCCGCCAAGGACTACAAGGAGTTCATCGCCCAGGCCAAGAAAGCCAATGGGGATATCAATGTAGGCACCGGTGGGCGTGGGCATGTTACGCACCTGGGCATGGGGCTGCTGGCTCGCGAGGAAGGGGTGAACTTCACCTACATTCCTTACAAGGGGATGGCCCCGGCCACAAACGCGATTTTGGGTGGTGAGACCGATGCCATGCTGGTTGGCGGGATTTTGTCATCCCAACACGCTAATGGCGGCAAGGTGCGTGTTCTGGCAGTAGGAGCAGACGAGCGTACCGAGTTGCTGCCCAACGTGCCGACGGTGCAGGAGGCAGGCGGTCATGCCAACAGTATCCCCACGACGACCTTTGCGCTGTTTGCCCCTGGGACCACGCCGGATGACACCGTGAAGGAGATTCAGGAACAGGTCGATGCGGCCCTGAAAACGCCCGAGATGCTGGCCGCTTTCAAGAACCGTGGGTTGGCCCAGTTCTACACCACCCCGGCCCAGACGCTGGAGCGCGTGCAAAATGACTCCAAGGTCTATTCCGAGCTGATTCCTACCTTGGGCATTCAGCCTGAATAGGTGGGTTGTTTGATCGCACCCCGTGCCGGCCTGTCGGTCGGACAGGGTGTGATGAGATTCGATGGCTTGAGCAGACAAAAAAACACCACCCACGCACTGTTCCAGTGGTGCGCGGGTGGTGTTTCGTGACGTTGGCGACCGTTAAAGACCGGATTCGGACCGTCGGGGCAGCCCCCTTGCAGGGTTAGAACCGATAGTGCGGCTGGGCAGGCTGCGTTTTACTGATCGTTGTAGTCGTGCTGCTCGGAGATCAGGCGCCGCAAGGTGGTCTTGAGGGCACCGACATCCAGTGGTTGCAGGCGCTGCACCACTTCCTGTTCGTGCAGGCGGGCCTTGGCAATCAGACCGGAGATCAGGGTTTGACCTTCTTCGGTAATACGGACCAGCGTGATGCGGCGGTCCACATCGTGGGCCACGCGGCGCAGCAAGCCCTGTTTTTCCAGTCTGTCCAGCAAGCGGGTGACGGTGGGTTGTTTGGTCGTTGCAATACGAGCCAGGTGGCCAATACTGACTTCGCCCGCGCCTGACAGGGTGGACAGGACACGCCACTCGGAAATGGACAAACCGTTGCTTAGCACCACTTCGTGGAACTCGGCAGAGATCAGTTGGCTGGCCTGGGCCAACAAGGCGGGCAGGTAGTTTTCGACAAAGACGGTGTCGTGTTCGGTGGGGCTCATGTGCTTATTGTCGTTACAGGCTAGTGGGTGCCGCCGGGCGGCAACAGGGCTCACTATAACCAAGCTGTCCGTTTGCGTGTCGCAAATAGTTTGCTGACTTTACTAGGGAAAACCATGAGGATGGATATGTTGAGATATAAACATATTCATATGAAAATAAATACCATGTTCACAATGAGCGGTAAGTAAGGAAAGAAAAATGGCTGAGCGATCGTTTGTCGAAGAAGTCAAAAAGCTGCGCCTGGGTGATGGAGACGTATTCAGTGGCGAAGGCATTTTGGCGGTGACCAAAGCCCTGCTGGAGTCGGGCGTGTCCTACGTGGCCGGTTACCAGGGTGCGCCTATCTCGCACTTGATGGATGTGCTGGCCGATGCCCAGGATATCTTGCAAGAGAACGGAATCCGTTTTGAAAACAGTGCCAGCGAGGCAACGGCTGCGGCAACGCTGGCTGCATCGGTTAACTACCCGCTGCGTGGCGCCATCACTTTTAAAGCAACCGTGGGTACCAACGTGGCCTCGGACGCGCTGGCCAATCTGGCCTCGGGTGGGGTCAAGGGCGGTGCGCTGGTCATTGTGGGCGAAGACTACGGCGAAGGCTCGTCCATCATGCAGGAGCGTAGCCACGCGTTTGCCATGAAATCCCAGATGTGGATGCTGGACCCCCGTCCCAATCTGCCCTGTATTGTGCAAGCGGTCAAAGACGGTTTTGATCTGTCCGAAGCGTCCAACACCCCCGTGATGCTGCAGTTGCGCATTCGCGCCTGCCACGTGCATGGTCAGTTTGTGGCCTCGGATAACCGCCGTGCCAAGTTCACCATCAAAGAAGCCATGGAACAGCCCACACGCGACGTCAATCGCATTGTGCTTCCGCCTGCCAGCTTCATGCATGAAAAAGAAAAGATCGAACAGCGTTGGCCTAACGCCGTCAAGTTCATCGAAGAGCGTCAGCTCAATGAATTCTTTGCTGATGGCACCGATGATGTGGGTCTGATTGTCCAGGGCGGTGGCTACAACACCGTGATCCGTGCGCTGGAGCACCTGGATATGGCCGACGTGTTTGGCGAATCCAAAGTGCCGATGTACGTCATGAACGTGGCCTATCCGCTGATCGAGTCTGAAATCGTCCGCTTCTGTGAAGGCAAGCGTGCGGTGCTGGTGCTGGAAGAAGGTCAGCCCAACTTTGTGGAACAGAACATCTCCGATATCGTGCGTCGTCACAATGTGGATGTCACCTTGCACGGCAAGGATCTGCTGCCACTGGCTGGCGAATACAACACCGCCACCATGTTGAAAGGCCTGCGCGCCTTCATGGAAAAATACGAGCGCATCGAGCCTCTGCCAGCCCGCAAACCACGCGTGATTCCGATGAAAGTCGAGACCGTGGAACGTCCCAAAGCAGAACAAACCAGCTTGATGGAAGCCGAAGCGGCTGAAGTCAAACCCCTGGGCAGCCTGGACGAGAACGTTCACGCTCGCCCCCCTGGGTTTTGTACCGGCTGCCCCGAGCGTCCTATCTTTACCGCCTTGAAACTGGTGGAGCGCGAATTGGGTGAACACCACGTGTCGGCCGATATTGGTTGTCACCTGTTCTCCATTTTGCCGCCCTTCAATCTGGGTAACACCACCATGGGCTATGGCCTGGGTGGCGCTGGTTCGGCTGCCTTGAACGTGGATTCGGACAAGCGCGCGATCTCGGTGATGGGGGACGGTGGTTTCTGGCACAACGGTTTGACCAGTGGTATTGCCAACGCCGTGTTCAACCGCAGTGACAACCTGACGATTGTGATCGACAACAGCTACACCGCGGCCACGGGTGGTCAGGACATTCTGTCCTCCAAGGCCAAGAACGAAACCCGCAGTACCGGTCACCTGATCGAGAAAGCGGCGCGTGGCGTGGGTGTGGAATGGTTGCGCATGATCCGTCGCACCTACGACTTGAAGACCATGACGGCAACCCTGCGTGAAGCCCTGACGACCCAGGAAAAAGGTCCCAAGGTGCTGGTGGCGCAAAGCGAATGTATGTTGAACCGTCAGCGTCGTGAAAAAGGCCAGGTGCGTAAAGCCGTGGCAGCGGGCGAACGTGTGGTGCGCGAACGCTTCGGTGTGGACCCGGACACGTGTACCGGCGATCACTCCTGCATTCGCTTGTCCGGTTGCCCTTCGCTGTCGATTCGTCCCAATCCGGACGCTTTGCGTCAGGACCCCGTGGCGAACGTGATGAACAGTTGTGTGGGTTGCGGTCTGTGTGGTGAGGTTTCCCACGCGGCGATTCTGTGCCCGTCTTTCTACCGTGCACAAGTGGTCAGCAACCCGACAGGCTGGGACAAGTTCCGCGAAAAAACCCGCCGTGGCTTTATCGGCTGGTTGCAGCGTCGTGACGCTGCTCGTCGTGATCGTCTGGCCTTCTAAGCACACCCGTAGAGATTTTTATCATGCAGATCAAACCAATCAAGATTGCTATTTTGGCCATGGGTGGGGAAGGCGGCGGCGTGCTGGCCGACTGGATCGTCAACCTGGGCGAACAAAACGGCTACTTTGCACAGACCACCTCGGTGCCTGGCGTGGCCCAGCGTACCGGCGCCACGATTTACTACGTGGAACTGTTCCCGCACTCGGCCGCCGTGGATGGCAAAAAACCCGTGCTGGCTCTGATGCCCATGCCCGGTGACGTGGACGTGGTGCTGGCTTCCGAACTGATGGAAGCCGGTCGTGCCGTGCAACGTGGCCTGGTCACAGAGGACCGCACTACGCTGGTGGCGTCCACACACCGTGTCTATTCCATTGCCGAAAAATCGGCCATGGGCGATGGCCGTGTGGACGACAATGCCCTGATTGCGCACGCAACCCAGGCAGCCAAGCGTTTTGTGTACTTCAATATGGAAAAAGCGGCCGAGGATTCGGGCAGCGTGATTTCCGCCGTGCTGTTTGGCGCCTTGGCCAGCACCGGCGTGCTGCCCTTTAGCCGCTCGCAGTTCGAGCAGACCATCGAACGCGGTGGTGTGGGCGTCAAGCCCAGCCTGAAAGCGTTTGGTGCCGCTTACGCCCGTGTTGCTGAAGGCGACGCCGGTAAATCTGATTCAGAAAACAAGCCGGTTGATATGGCCACCCTGGCCCCCCGCGACCCTGCGGTGGCCAAGCTGATCGACCGCGTCCGTACCGAAGTGCCTGAACAGGCTCAGCCTATCGTGGTGGAAGGTGTGCGTCGTGTTCTGGACTTCCAGGATGTGGCCTACGCGAATCTGTACCTGGACCGCCTGAAAAAGATCAGCCAGTTTGCCCGTCCTGACGATGTGGCCCTGATCCGCGAAACCGGCCGCTACCTGGCGCTGTGGATGTCCTACGAGGACGCCATTCGCGTGGCCGAATTGAAAACCCGCTCCAGTCGTTTTGACCGTGTGCACAAGGAAGTGCGCGCTGCCGACGGCCAGATCGTGGCGATCAATGAATACATGCACCCCCGCGTGGAAGAAATCAGCGAAATCCTGCCTTTTGCCAGCGTAGGCCGTTGGCTGATGCGTCCTACCTGGGGTAACAAGCTGGTGAAATCCCAGACCAAATCCGGTCGCGTGATTCAAACCAGCTCGGTGCGCGGTTTTATTCCGCTGTACCTGCTCTCGGGTTTCAAACGCTGGCGTCGTCGTACGCTGCGTTACCAGGCTGAGCAGCAGCGTATTGAAGGCTGGTTAAAGCAGATTGAACAGGCTGCCGATGCCCACCCGGCCCTGGCGCTGGAAATTGCCCAATGTCAGCGTCTGGTTAAAGGCTATGGCGACACGCATGCTCGTGGCTTGCGTAACTACCAGACCGTGATGTCGGCGCTGGAGCGTAACCCCAGCACCCTGTCACCTGCCATCCTGGGTGCCTTGCGTGATGCGGCGTTGGCCGACGAGCACGGCACCAAACTGGAGGCGGCACTGCGCCAGTACGCTCTGGTGTAAAGGGTCACACCGGGCCGCTTTCGGGCGGCCTCGGTGAAAACCCTTGAGGACACGGATTTAACCCCCTAAATACTTTATTTCTAAAATATTCATAGTAGAATATAAATTCGGATTGGCACTGCGACCACGGCCCTGAAAGCCAGAGATCCTGTGTCTACTTGGCCACTTGTTCAAGCAAGAATATCCCGCCTGTTGGTCAAACTGAATTAGCCAAAGCTTGGGGGAAAAACAATATGAATCAAAGCGAAGCAGCACTCGAATTTTTGGTAGAGCCGGCCGATGCCGGCTTTGAAGGGCGCGTCGGCCCCAAGGACCCGGCCAGCCTGAAACTGTGGTTGCGCATGCTGACCTGCACCAAGCAGATCGAGGACGAAATCCGTCGCCGCTTGCGCCAGAATTTTGATATTTCGCTGGCCCGTTTTGATTATATGGCCCAGTTGTACCGCTACCCGCAGGGCCTGAAGATGGGTGAGTTGTCGCGCTATCTGATGGTGACCGGCGGCAATATTACCGGACTGACGGACGAGCTGGCCCGCGAGGGCATGGTGTCTCGCCAGAGCAGCCCGACAGATCGACGTGCCTGGGTGTTGCGACTGACCCCCAAGGGCAAAAGCAGTTTCGAGGCGATGGCCCAGGCCCACAGCGACTGGATTGCTGAAATGTTTGAAGGGCTGGGTACCGAGGAGGTCGTGCATATCCATCAGCATCTGGGCCTGTTACGGGTTCATCTGCAAAGCACGGCCAGCTAGCATAAGGTGCATCCTGCCAGGCCTGTGAACCGGGCAGGATGCGGATAGCGTCACGAACAGGCGCACAAAACACTTGCTAAAAAGGTGTCTACAACATGGTTTCCAAGCTGTACGAACAAGAACATCGCATCCGTTTTTCGGAATGCGATCCAGCGGGTATCGTTTTTTATCCGCAGTACTTTGTGATGTTTAACGACCTGATGGAAGCATGGATCGACTCCATGACCCCCGAGGGTTTTCACAACATGATCGCCAGCAAACGGGTAGGCATGCCCTCGGTGCATATCGATGCCGAGTTCAAGTCCATCAGCCGTATGGGTGATGATGTGGTGATGAGCCTGGGAGTGGAGCGCATCGGCAATAGCTCTTTGACGTTGCTGTTGCGCTGCATCGGTAAAGACGGTGTGTTGCGTATGCAAGTGCGCCAGACTGTGGTGACCACCTCGCTGGAGACGCACCTGGGTATTCCCATTCCTGATTTTCTGCGCAACCCCATGCAAGCGTATGTGATTGCCCAGCCAGAAAGCAGCAAGGCTTGATCTAGTTGAAGTAGTAGCAGGTAGTGTGCAGGTCAGCCATTTTTTTTGATTTAAATAGTTGACTTGTATAATATTTATTAATAAATATACTATGCTCGAAAGCATGTATTCAGACCATACGGACATATCATGAATATCGTATGTATTGGCGGAGGCCCAGCCGGCTTGTATTTCGGTTTGCTGATGAAGTTGCAAAACCCTCAGAACGAGGTTTTTGTGGTCGAGCGCAACCGACCGTACGACACCTTTGGTTGGGGCGTGGTGTTCTCGGACGCCACCATGGAAAACCTGCGTGAAGCTGACCCCGTGTCCGCGCAGACCATCGGTGACGCGTTCAACCACTGGGACGACATTGAATGCCATTTCAAAGGTAGCGCCGTGCGCTCCAGCGGTCATGGCTTTATCGGGATTGGTCGCAAGAAATTGCTGAACATCCTGCAAGCTCGTTGTGAAGAAGTGGGCGTCAAGTTGGTGTTCGAGACCGTGGTCACGGACGAAGCCGAACTGGCCCGCAAGTACAACGCCGATATCCTGATTGCTTCTGACGGCATCAACAGCGCCATTCGTACCCGTTACGAAGACGCGTTCCAGCCTGATATCGACACCCGTAACTGCCGCTTTGTGTGGTTGGGCACGGAAAAAGTGTTCGACGCCTTTAACTTCATCTTTGTTGAAACCGAACACGGCTGGTTCCAGGCTCACGCCTACCGCTTCCAGGACGGCCTGTCCACGTTCATCGTGGAAACGCCTGAAGAAACCTGGCAGAAAGCCGGTATTGGCGAAATGTCGCAGGAAGACGCCATTGCCTATTGCGAAAAGCTGTTTGCCGATCACCTGGATGGCAACAAGCTGATCAGCAATGCCACTCACCTGCGTGGTTCGGCCATCTGGATCCGTTTCCCACGTGTGATCTGCAACAAGTGGGTGCATTGGCAAGATTACGGCACCGGCAAGAAGGTGCCCGTGGTGCTGATGGGCGACGCCGCCCATACCGCTCATTTTTCTATTGGTTCCGGCACCAAGCTGGCCCTGGAAGATGCCATTACGCTGGCCCAGCACATGGACCATGAGTCCATGGAAGCGGCCCTGAAAGATTACGAAGCCGCTCGTAGCGTGGACGTATTGCGCATTCAGAACGCGGCCCGCAACTCGACCGAATGGTTCGAGAACGTGGCCCGTTACGCCAATATGAAGCCCGAGCAGTTTACCTACTCCATGCTGACCCGCTCGCAGCGCATCTCGCACGAGAACATGCGCATGCGTGACGCCGCCTGGCTGGAAAAATACGAACGCTGGATGGCAACCGAAGCCGGCATGACGTTGGCTGACGGTGAAAAGGCCCCTTCGCCGATGTTCACGCCCTTCAAGCTGCGCGATATGCAGTTGAAGAACCGTGTCGTGCTCTCGCCCACGCTGATGTACAGCGCCAAGGACGGGATGCCCGGTGCGACACACCAGGTGCATTACGGCAGCCGCGCCATGGGTGGCGCTGGCCTGATCATGGCTGAGATGACGGCCGTGACGCCTGAAGGTCGTGTTACCCCCGCTTGTACCGGTCTGTGGAACGACGAGCAGGCCAATGCCTGGAAACCGGTGGTGGCTTTCGCCCACGAACAGGGTGCCAAGATCGGTGTGCAACTGGGCCACGCTGGCCGTCGCGGTTCGACGCAACTGGGCTGGGAAAAAGCCAATCAGCCGCTGGCTGAGGGCAACTGGCCCTTGGTGTCGGCCTCCGCCCTGCCTTACCAGGCGGGCGTCACTGCCGTGCCTGCCGAGATTACCCGTGCCCAGATGGACGAAATTCGTGACGCCTTTGTGGCCGCGGCCAAGCGTGCTGACCAGGCTGGTTTTGACTGCATCGAATTGCAGGCCGCTCACGGTTACCTTTTGTCCAGCTTCATCTCGCCGCTGACGAATCAGCGTAGTGACGAGTTTGGTGGTAGTCTGGAAAATCGCATGGCTTACCCGCTGGAAGTGTTTGCGGCTATCCGCGCCGTCTGGCCAGAGAACAAGCCCATCATGGTGCGTATCTCGGCAACCGACTGGGCCGAAGGCGGCAACACGGCGGACGACGGTGTGGAAATTGCCCGCCTGTTCAAGCAAGCCGGTGCCGATCTGATCGACGTGTCCTCGGGTGAAGTGGTGCTGGAGCAGCAGCCAATTTACGGCCGCATGTACCAGACGCCATTTTCCGACCGTATCCGTAACGAAGCCGGTATCGCCACCATGGCGGTGGGTTCGATCATGGAAGCGGATCACGCCAACAGCATTATTGCTGCAGGCCGTGCTGACCTGTGCGCCCTGTCGCGCGGCTTTTTGGCCGACGCGAACTGGCCACAACGTCAGGCTGCGGAGCTGGGTTACACCGACCTGGCCTGGCCCGTTCAGTACGAATGGGGCAAGGACTGGTTGCAGCGCCAAATCAAACGTGCGCCAGTGGCCCAGGACGGCCCTGCCAAGTCATAAAACACAGAAGGAGACAGCATCATGTCGGAAGAACGTTTTGACACCCACCGCGAAAGCGTGCTCGGTCGTGCAGATGTTGAGGACACGCCCGAATTGGTGAAGTACTACCAGGATTTGACTCAGTTTGAGGCCGGTGCCCTGTGGACGGTGGCCAACAAGATTGAGCCCTGGGAGCCCAAGTCTGAATCCGTGCCGGTGGTCTGGCGCTACCGCGACCTGCGCGACTACGTGTTGCGTTCGGTCGATCTGGTCAGCCCTGAAAAAGCCGGTCGTCGCGTGATTTACCTGAACAACCCCGGTCGCCAGGAAGTGTCGGCGGCGGTGGGTTGGCTGTACTCCGGTTTGCAGGTCATGAAACCGGGCGAAGCGGCTTCCGCACATGCGCACTCCTCCTCGGCCCTGCGTTTCATCATGGAAGGCCGTGGTGCTTACACCATTGTGGACGGCCACAAGATGACGCTGGGCGCCAATGACTTCGTGCTGACGCCTAACGGCTGCTGGCACGAGCACGGTGTGGAAGCCGATGGCCTGCCTTGCATCTGGCAAGACGGTCTGGACATCCCCTTGGTCAACGCACTGGAAGCGGGTTTCTACGCCGTTCACCCTGACTTGTCCCAAGCCATTACGCACCCCGTCAATGACGCGGTGGGTATCTGGGGTGGCCGTGGTTTGAAGCCAACCTTGCACGACTGGCAAAAACCGTACTCGCCCCTGCTCAAGTACGAGTGGGAGCCCACTTACGAAGCCTTGTCGGCCTACGCCAAGGTTACGGATGGCAGCCCCTTTGATGGTGTCATCATGGATTACATCAATCCACTGACCGGCGGCCCTGTCATGGCCACCATTGGTGCCAGCATGCAAATGCTGCGTCCTGGTGAGCACACCAAGGCTCACCGTCACACCGGCAGCATCATGTATCAATGCGCCAAGGGTGAAGGTTATTCCATCATCAATGGCAAACGCTTTGACTGGCGTGAACGCGATATTTTCTGCGTACCGTCCTGGATGTTCCACGAGCACGTGAACGGCTCCTCGTCGGATGACGCTTGCCTGTTCTCGTTCCACGACCTGCCCGTGATGCGCGCCCTGAATCTGTACCGCGAAGAAGCGTTGGCAGAGAACGGCGGCCACCAGGTCTTGCTGTAAGACTACTTGTTTAACTTATTTGGACGGCCTGCCAAGGCGGGCCGACCCGATTCATTCAAGCCATCTGCACAAGATGGCCCAATCTGGAGATAGAAATGCGTCTTGTAACGTACCGTAGTGAAGTTGCTGCCGCTGGCCGCTTGGGTGCCATTGTGGGCGATCTGGTGGTTGACCTGGGTTACCTGGGCGACGCCACAGGCCACATGCTGCCTGACAATATGCTCGATTTCATCGACCTGGGCCCCGCCGCTGTGACCTCCACGGCTCGCTTGCTGGAAACCTACGCCGACGATATGCCTTTTGGTGTGGCGCTGCCCCTGGCCAACGTCAAGCTGTTGGCGCCTATCCCACGCCCACGCAAGAACATCTTTGGTATTGGCCTGAACTACGTAGAACACGTGGCCGAATCCAGCCGCACGCTGGACACCTCCAAAGAGCTGCCCAAACAGCCCGTGATTTTCTCCAAGCCACCAACCACCGTGGTTGGCCCTGGCGATGCCATCGAGCACAACAAGAACATCACTCAGCAAATGGACTGGGAAGTGGAACTGGCCGTGATCATGGGCACCCGTGCCCAGCGCGTGGCCAAGGAAGACGCCCTGAAGTACGTGTTCGGTTACTCCGTCATGATCGACGTGAGCGCCCGCGACTGCCGTCGTGCCGGTCAGTGGATCTACTCCAAAGGCCAGGACACCTACGCGCCTTTCGGCCCCGTGATCGTGACCGCTGACGAGCTGACCGACCCGCACAACCTGAACCTGAGCCTGACTCTGAACGGTGTGACCAAGCAAAGCTCCAATACCAAGCACATGCTGTTCAACGTGAACGACCTGATCGCTGACATCAGCGCCGGTATCACGCTGGAACCCGGTGACATCATCGCTACCGGCACCCCGGAAGGCGTGGGCGCTGGCCGTGATCCTCAAGAGTGGATGTGGCCTGGTGACGTGGTGCACGCAGTGGTGGAAGGCATTGGTGAATTGCGTCACCCCATCGTGGACGTGACCCCCCAAAACTAAGTAAAGGAGAGCATGATGCTGGAATTGCGTCAGTTCAAGGCCGCCGCTGTTCAGGCAGCGCCTGTGTTCCTGGACACGAATGCGACCATCGAAAAAGTATGTCGTCTGATCAATGAAGCAGCCGACAACGGTGCCGAGCTGATCGCCTTCCCCGAGGTGTTCGTTTCCGGTTACCCCTACTGGAGCTGGGTGATGAACCCGATCGAGGGCAGCCCGTGGTTCGAGCGCCTGTGCAAATCGGCCATCGAAGTGCCCGGTCCCGAGATCCAGAAGGTTGCGCAGGTTTGTCGCCAGCGCAAGGTCAACGTGGTGTTGGGTGTGAACGAGCGCAGTCCCGTTGGCATCGGCACCATTTACAACACGCTGGTCACCATTGGCGCGGACGGCCGCATTCTGGGCCGTCACCGCAAACTGGTTCCCACCTGGGCTGAAAAGCTGACCTGGGCCAATGGCGACGCTTCTTCGATGCGTGTGCATGACACCACCATCGGCCCTCTGGGTGCCTTGGCTTGCGGTGAAAACACCAACACGCTGGCTCGTTTCAGCCTGTTGTCGCAAGGTGAGCTGGTCCACGTTGCCAGCTATATCGCCTTGCCTGTGGCACCGAAAGACTACGACATGGCTGAGGCCATTCGCCTGCGTGCTGCGGCTCACTGCTTTGAAGGCAAGGTCTTTACGGTTGTGGCTTGCTCGACGGTTTCCGAGGAAATTGTGGATGCCATGTCGGCCAGCCATCCTGAAGCACGTGATCTGCTGGCTCGTCCCAACAGTGCGTTCTCGGGCATTATTGGCCCCGACGGTCGCGTTCAGGGCGAAGCACTGATCGACAAGGAAGGCATTGCCTACGCCGATATCGATCTGTCGCGCTGCATTCAGCCGCGTCAAATGCACGACATCACCGGCCACTACAACCGTTTTGATGTGTTTGACCTGCGTGTGAACCGCAAGGCTTTGACGCCTGCCCGCTTTTACGAAGGCGACGCAGCGTCCCAGCCAGACCTGAATCCTGCCGAGTTCTCCGTTCTGGACGACAAGGAAGTGTAAGCAGGTTCAAGACGGTCCCTTTCCAGTGTTGGATCGGGACCGTTTTTTGAGCCGGTCTCTTTGCTCAAGCGACCTGCTCAAAAAAAACCGCCGTGGCTTGGCCGCAGCGGTTCAAGATGCAAGCTGCCTTTGTAAAAAAGGCGGTGCCGGGCCTGAAGGAGCGGGCTGTTTTAACGGCTGGTCCCTATCCTGCGTCATGCGGGACAGGCAACGATAACGACGACATAAGATTCAAGTAGGAGATGACATGAGCGACACGAATCCATTGGCAGCCTTTATCCAGGCGATCGACAGCAAACAGGTCCGTTTTGTGGATCTGACCCAAACGCTGTCTCCCAGCTTCCCCGCTTTGCAACTGCCCCCTCAGTTTGGCCAGACGGTCGGTTTCTCGATTGAGCGCATCAGCCAATACGACGAAAACGGTCCAGGCTGGTACTGGAACAACTTCACCTGTGGCGAACACACCGGCACCCACTTTGACGCGCCAGCCCACTGGATCTCCGGCAAGGATCATCCAGACAACACGGTCGATACCATTCCGGTGGACAACTTCCTGCGCCCCGCCGTCGTGGTGGATGCATCTGCTGAAGTGGCCCAGAACGAAGACTTCGTTCTGACCTCTGAATTTTTGCAGAACTGGGAAGCCCAGCATGGCCGTATCCCTGAAGGTGCCTGGGTGCTGTTTCGCACCGACTGGTCCAAGCGTGTGGACGATGCCGAGGCATTCCTGAACATGCGTGAAGACGGTGCTCACACGCCTGGCCCAGCCCAGGAAGCCGTGGAGTGGATGATTCACGAGCGCAAGGTTCACGGTTTTGGCGTTGAAACCATCAACACCGATGCGGGTCAATCCTACGCCTGGCCGATTGCCTACCCTTGCCACACCCTGATGCACGGTGCCAACCGTTATGGTTTGCAGTGTCTGTGCAATCTGGATCAGTTGCCCCCTCAAGGTGCGCTGATCATGTCGGCCCCTTTGAAGATTGAAGCCGGTTCTGGCAGCCCATTACGCGTGGTTGCACTGGTTGCTCAGTAAGTAGAAAACGGTGGGGAAGTGGCAGAACTGTGTACCATGCGGTTCTGCTGTTTTCTCACCTAGTGGTTTTCCATTATATTCTGCAGTATATATTTATCCGTAAACTATTCATCAATAAAATAAATTCACAAAAGAATGAATAGCGATCCAGTCGTACAGCCAATGTGGGTGTCAGACAGCCGGTTTTAGCGGAGACAGTAGACGAGCCTTACGCAGCCTTCACAGGCGACGCGATACCGTCCCATTGCCCCCTGCGGCGCTACATGATGCCATGGCTTGGCCTTTTCGGCTGGGTAATTGATGTAGTCATGCTCAATGGTAGGCACATGATGGATACTTTTGAACTCGTCATCCGGGACATCCAGAACGCATCCCCGCTGATTCGCAGTTTTACGCTCGAGCCTGCCCAGGCCGGTTCCCTGCCCGCGTTTGCGCCGGGTTCGCACCTGCAGGTACAGATTCCTGATCTGAACGATCACCGCTGCTACTCCTTGATTTCGCTGGACGCCGACACGGCACAGGGTCCGACCTGTTACCGCCTGGGCGTGCGCCTGGAAGACAACAGCTCGGGTGGTTCGCGCTTCATGCACAGCCTGAAAGTCGGCGATACCCTGCGCGTGGCTGGCCCCAAGAATGACTTCCCCTTGCATGCTGGCGCTGAAGGCGAAACCGAAACCGTGCTGATTGCCGGTGGTATCGGTATCACCCCCATTGCCAGCATGGCCGCTGCCCTGCATCACCAGGGTCGCCCTTATCAGTTGCATTATGCGGGTCGCAGCGTGGAACAACTGGCTTTTCTGGATGAGCTGAGCGCCCTGTCCGGCCCGGCTCTGCGTCACTATGCAGACGACAGCGAAGGCCGTTTCTGCCTGAATACCCTGCTCGACGGTTTGTCCAAGGACCAGCACATTTACGTCTGTGGCCCCAAAGGCATGATTGACGCCGTGATCGAAGCCTGCAAGCAGCGCGGCTGGCCTGGCGACCATGTTCACTTCGAGCTGTTCGTGACGGCTGCTCCCCAGGAAGGTGACCAGCCTTTTGAAGTGGAATTGCGCCAGACCGGCGTGACCCTGCAAATTCCCGCGGACAAGACCATTGTGGACGTGATGGAAGAGCAGGGCCTGGACCCCATGATCGACTGCAAGCGCGGCGAGTGCGGCGTCTGTACCTGTGATGTGATCGAAGGCGAGGTTGACCACCGCGACTATTTCCTGAGTGACTCGGAAAAAGCCAGCAACAAGGTTATCCAGATCTGTATTTCCCGTGCCAAGACCCCGCGTCTGGTGCTGGATCTATAAGCCCAAGGGCGACGGAGAACATGATGGAAAAGTATCGTGATAATCCCCAGGCCATCCGCGAATTGGTACGCGAGGCCGAGGTCCACAAGGATTTGTACATCAACCAGGAGCTGTTTGAACTGGAGATGGAGCAGTTGTTCGCCAATACCTGGGTCTACGTTGGCCATGCCAGCCAGGTGCCCAATAAAGGCGACTTCTACACCACGACGGTCGGTACTGAATCGGTCATCATGGTGCGTCATACCGACGACAGCATCCGTGTGCTCTACAACCGCTGCCCGCACAAAGGCGTGCAAGTGGCGGGCGAGACCTGTGGCAACACGGGCAAATTCTTCCGTTGCCCCTACCACGCCTGGACCTTCAAGACGGACGGCTCCCTGCTGTCCATCCCCTTGAAGAAAGGCTACGAGAACACCGGCTTTGAATGTACCGAAGGCAGCAAGGGCATGGCGGCGGTACAGAACGTCAAGGTGTACCGCGATTTCGTCTTCTGTCGTCTGGCCGACGAAGGTGTGAGTTTTGAGGACTTCTTTGGCGAGTCCCTGAGCACCATCGACAATATGGTGGATCGTTCCCCCGAAGGTCGCCTGGAAGTGGCCGGTGGCGTGATGCGTTACATGCACCAGTGCAACTGGAAAATGCTGGTCGATAACCAGACCGATACCTGTCACCCCATGGTGGCGCACGAGTCCTCGGCGGGTACCGCTGTAAAAGCCTGGGAAGCGGCCCCTGCGGGTACACCCAAACCCATGGCTGTTGAATTGTTTGCCCCCTTCATGTCGCCTTACGAGTTCTACGAAGGCATGGGCATTCGCGTGTGGGAAAACGGTCACGGCCATACTGGCGTGAGCAACTCCATCCACGCGGATTACTCCGAAATCCCCGGCTATTGGGACCAGATGGTCGAAGCTTACGGTGAAGAGCGCGCCAAAACCATTTTGGGCGATACGCGTCATAACACCTGTTACTTCCCCAACATCATGGTCAAGGGCCCGATTCAGACCTTGCGTTTGTTCAAGCCGCTGGCTGCTGACAAGACCCTGGTGGAGTCCTGGACTTTCCGCCTGGTGGGTGCGCCTGACACCTTCCTGGAACGCACCCTGATGTACAACCGCCTGATCAACGCACCGACCTCCATGGTGGGTCACGACGATCTGGAAATGTACGAGCGTGCCCAGCACGGTTTGCAGTCGCGTGGTCGCGACTGGATGAACCTGGCCCGTCTGGTGGAAAAAGACGAAGACCAGCAAAAGAACGTGGTGATCAACGGCACCAGCGAAATGCAGATGCGCGCTCAGTTCCGCGCCTGGTTGAAGTTCATGCTGCCCGAGCAGCAGGCCAAGAAAGAAGAGGAATAACCATGAGCGAAATCAGCCGTCAGGCCCTTATCGATTTTGTGTATGCAGAAAGCCGCCTGCTGGATGAACAGCGTTACGAGCAGTGGCTCGACCTGTTCACCGAGGATGGCTACTACTGGATGCCTCTGGCTCACGATCAGCAGGACGCCCGTTTGCATGCGTCCCTGATGCACGAGGACAAGCTCTTGCTGCGTATCCGTGTGGAACGTCTGGCAGGCCGCCGTACCTTTTCCCAGCAGCCCAAGAGCCGCAGCCATCACTTGCTCCAGCAACCGACTGTGGAAAGCATGGACGATGAAAAAGGCGAATACACCGTACGTTGCGCTTTCCATTACACGGAAACGCGCGGCGACAACCAAGATATTTACGTAGGCTGGAATACCTACACCCTGGTGCGCCAGGACGACGCCTTGAAGATGCGCCTGAAACGGGTGGATCTGCTCAATTGCGACGCGCCTTTCGGCAATATCCAGTTGTTTATGTGACAGGACAGGAGAATTTTTGATGGCCAACACCACGGTCTACCAGGCTTTTCGAGACACCGCCCAGAAATGGGGCGACAAGCCCTTTGTATGTACCCTGCCTGAGACCGCCGAGATCTACGGTATTGAAGCGGGCGAGCTGACTTACGGTCAGGCGCTGGAGCGTATCGACGCCTTGCGCGCCGGCTACGCTGCTGCTGGCTACGGCCACGGTCACCGCGTCGGCATCCTGCTGGAGAACCGCCCCGTGTTCTTCCTGCACTGGTTCGCACTGAACAGCCTGGGCGTGTCCATTGTGCCGATCAACCCTGACCTGCGCGCTGCCGAGCTGGAATATCTGATCGGCCATTCGGAAATGATCATGGCCATTGCCCTGCCCAGCCGCCACCAGGATCTGCTGGAAGCGGCTCAGCGAGCCGGCCAGCCCTTTGCCATCATGGCTGATGGTGACATGCCTCCGATGGTCGAGCGCGCCGCGTGCCGCTCCTGTGACATTCCTGATGAAAACAGCGAATGTGCCTTGCTGTACACCTCCGGCACCACAGGCCGTCCCAAAGGCTGCATGCTGGCCAACCAGTACTTCCATTACGCGGGTGAGTGGTACCGCGACATTGGTGGTCTGGCTTTGCTGGAGCATGGCAAAGAACGCATGCTGACGCCACTGCCCCTGTTCCACATGAATGCGATGGCCTGCTCGACCATGGCCATGGTCAAGACCGGCGGCTGCCTGATCTCCCTGGACCGTTTCCACCCACGTAGCTGGTGGGATTCGGTGCGTGAATCCGGCGCAACCGTAGTGCATTACCTGGGTGTGATGCCTGCCATCCTGATGAAGGCCGAGGCCAGCGAAAAAGACCGTCAACACAGCGTGCGCTTTGGTTTTGGCGCCGGTGTGGACCGTGGCCTGCATCCTATCTTTGAAGAACGCTTTGGCTTCCCCCTGCTGGAAGCCTGGGCCATGACAGAAACCGGCGCAGGTGCCAGCATCATCGCCAATCACGAGCCACGCCACATTGGTACTTCCTGCTTTGGCAAGGAAATGCCTGTGGTGGAAGTGCTGCTGCGTAAAGACGACGGTGAACCCGCTCAAGCCGGTGAAAACGGCGAGCTGCTGGTGCGCTCGGCCGGTGACAACCCACGCTACGGCTTTTTCTCCGGTTACTGGAAAGACCCGGCAGCCACCGACGAAGCCTGGGAAGGCGGCTGGTTCCACACGGGCGACATCGTTTGCCGTGACGAACAAGGCTATCTGCACTTTGTGGACCGTAAAAAGAACGTGATCCGTCGCAGTGGCGAGAACATCGCTGCCGTGGAAGTGGAAAACATCATGCAGCAGCACCCGCTGGTGCGCTCCATTGCCGTGGCCGCTGTGCCCGACGCCATCCGTGGCGACGAAGTGATGGCGCTGGTGGTGCCCCACAACCCGATCGAAACCCAGGAACAGCGCGAACAGGCTGCCCAGGAAATGGTGCAGTGGGGTCTGACCCAACTGGCCTACTTCAAGGTGCCCGGTTACGTGCTGTTTGTGGATGCCCTGCCGCTGACTTCGACCAACAAGATTCAGCGCGGTGAACTGAAAACGGTTGCTCTGGCTGCGCTGGAAAACCCGGCCTGCGTGAACACGAATCACCTGAAAAAACGTCAGGAGGCCTAAGCCCATGGCCTTGCCGCAAGCAGCCCGCCAGGGCTATGACGATGTGGTGCTGGTCGCCCCGGTGACCATTCCCTATGAGCGCCATTCCGAGCAGACCGCGCATTGGTGGCTGGGTGCGGCATTGGGTCAGTTGCTGGCCCAATCCGGCCTGGAAAAAGCCGATGTTGATGGCGTGTGTGTATCCAGCTTCACGCTGGGTTCGGACACGGCCGTCGGTGTGATGCAGCATTTTCAAATGAGCCCGCGCTGGCTGGACCACATTCCTATGGGTGGAGCCAGCGGTGTGGTGGCCATGCGTCGTGCGGCCCGTGCTGTGCAGTGTGGCGATGCGTCCATCGTGGCGTGTATTGCGGGTGATACCAACCATCGTGAGTCCTTCAAGAACACGGTGTCGGGCTTTTCGCGTTTCTCGCAGGATGCCGTCTACCCTTATGGTGCCGGTGGTCCCAATGCCAGCTTTGCGCTGCTGACGGACTACTACATGCGTCACTACGGTGCCACGCGTGAAGACTTCGGCAAGCTGTGCGTGGCCCAGCGCGACAATGCACTGCGCAATCCGCATGCCCTGATGAAAAAACCGCTGACGCTGGAACAGTACATGGAGGCGCGCGTCATTGCCGACCCCATCCACTTGTTTGACTGCGTGATGCCGTGTGCCGGAGCCGAAGGCTATCTGGTGATGCGTCGTGAACAGGCCGAAGCACTGGGCCTGCCTTACGTGCGTATCCGCTCTACTATCGAGCGTCACAATGCTTTCCCTGAAGACCCTGTGCAGCATCGCGGTGGCTGGGCCATGGACAAGGATGCGTTCTACGAGCATGCGGGCCTTGCCCCGGCAGACGTGGATTTCATGGAAACCTACGATGACTACCCCGTCATCAATGTTTTGCAGTTTGAAGACCTGGGATTCTGCGCCAAGGGCGAAGGCCCGGCATTCATCCGCAAGAACACCTTTACCGTGGATGGCAGCTTCCCCTTCAACACCAGTGGCGGGCAGTTGTCGGTAGGCCAGGCGGGTGCAGCCGGTGGTTATCTGGGTCTGGTTCAGGCGCTGCGCCAATTGACGGATACCGCAGGTGACACGCAAGTGGCCAATGCCCGCATCGGCCTGGTGTCCGGCTTTGGCATGATCAATTACGACCGTGGCATTTGTACTGCTGCGGCCTTGCTGGAACGGGGGCAGTCATGAGCGACACCCAAATTTTGCCACCCGGCGCACGCAGCGCCACGGCAGCCGGTCTGACCGAGGCCGCCCGGCGCGGCGAATTTGCCCTGCAAGTGTGCCCGTCCTGCGGCACGGTGCAGTATCCCGCCAGGGACGTCTGCGGCCATTGCCTGCACACCACGCTGAACTGGAAGCCGGTGGCGGACACAGGCGTGTTGCGTGCCACCACGACCCTGCATCACAGCAACGAACCCTACTTTCAGGCACGACTGCCCTGGCGTATCGGCACCGTTGCCCTGGATTGCGGCCCTTTTGCCATCGCTCATTTGCCCGAAGGCGGGCAGGCCGATGAGAAAGTGCGCCTGAGTCTGGAGCTGGATGCTGGCGGCGTAGCCGTGCTGGTGGCGCGTCCTGCGCCCTGAATTTGCCTGGAGACAATCAAGATGACACAAGCTCAATACACCGCCATTGTGACGGGCGGAAGCACCGGTATTGGTGAAGACATTTGCCGCAAGATGCTGGATCAGGGTTACACCGTGATCAGCATGGCGCGCAATGTACTGCCCTGGACGCACGAGCGTCTGCATTGCGTGCAGGTGGACTTGCTGGATGCCGTGGCAACCGAGAAAGCCGCCAAGGATATTGCCGAGCGTTTTGAAGTAACCCACTTCATCCACAATGCCGGCGTGATCTGGCCAGCCCTGCTGGACGAGGTCAAGTTGGAAGACTTGCAGGGCCTGACCCAGATTCACCTGGGTGCGGCCTTGCAAATTACCCAGGCGGTGGTGCCTGGCATGCGCGAACGCCATTTTGGCCGCATCGTGCTGATGTCCTCGCGTGGCGCACTAGGCCTGCAAACCCGTACCGCCTATGCCGCGACCAAGGCGGGCATGTTGGGCATGGCTCGCACCTGGGCGCTGGAACTGGCTGACCAGGGCATTACTGTCAACGTGATTGCCCCCGGCCCCATTACTACCAATATGTTCTACGACGTGGTTGAAGCCGGTAGCGAGCGTGAAGCCAAGCTGGCGGCCGCAATTCCTGTGAAGCGCCTGGGCCGTGCCGATGACATCAGCCGCGCCACGATGTTCTTCTCGGACCCTGAAAACAGCTTCATCACGGGCCAGACCTTGTATGTTTGCGGTGGTGCCAGCGTGGGTACGCTGACGATTTGATTGTCGGCTAGCGTGGATCGCCTTTGCGCTTGCATCAGTCATGGTTCACCTTTTGATGACATTGCACTGGATGTCGGGCGTCTCTTCCCCACGAAGAAGGTCACCATGGCAAGTCCGAACGACGCGGCTGCCAAGAGAAACGTGTGGGAGAAGGCCTCGCCGATGGTGACTCGGGAATTTAAGGCCATCTCTTCATCGCCCAGGAACGAGGCAAAAAGCAGCGGCATCAGTGCTGCGCCGGTCATGAATCCAAGATTGCGTGACAGGCCTATCAGCCCGGAAACCATGCCCCGTTGAGCGTCTGGAGCGGCTGCCATTGTGGCGGTGTTGTTGGCGGCCAAGAACAGTTGAAAACCCGGTGTTGTGAGTATCAGTGCCATGACGTAGCCGGGAATTCCAACTTGAAGAGGCAGCAGTGCGAAGCAGATCAATCCGCCCGTTGCAAGCACCAAACCAGCAAGCACAATTCGATCGGTGCCGAATCGGTCCGTGAGCTGGCCGGCGGGTACACCGGACAGCGCGGCGGCAGCAGGACCGGCCGCCATCACAAGGCCCGTCATCAGTTCATTCAGGCCCAGGCCAAATGCCAGGTAGAAGGGGCCAACCACCAGCGTGGACATCATGATGGCGCTGACAATCAGGTTCATGATCAGTGATGATGCAAGGACTCGACTACCCAACAGGGCCAAGGGCACCAGTGGGTGGGTGGCGCGTCGTTGGAAGCCGATAAAGGCCGCTAGCGCGATGGCCGTCGCAGCAAGCAACATCCAAAGAGGAATGGCCATTCCGACCTTGCTGCCAGTGGCGGACATTGCGAAGAACAGCAGTGCCAGGCACAGCCAGAGGCTACCCATCCAGTCCATACGCGCCGTCGTGCTGGTCGGTCCTTGCTGCTTGGGGATACCGATCGCCGTAATGGCGATCATGCCAAGGGCGCACACAAGCAACAGAACAAAGACCGAGCGCCAACCCAGTAGCTCAATCAAACCGCCGCCAAGAGAAGGGCCTAGCGCGGTCCCGATTGCTGACATGGTCCCCAGCAACCCCATCACTGCCCCCATGCGTTCTTTGGCGATCAGGGCCTTGGCAAGTGACATGGGTAATGCCATCAGGACCGCAGCAGCCAGACCTTGCCCCACCCGGCCCGCAAACAGCCAGCCCAGGGTCGGTGCTACAGCACAAGTGATTGAGGCCAAGGCAAAGAGCACCAGGCCGGAAAGCAGTACACGGCGACTTCCGTACAGATCGCCCAGGCGTCCGGCGGACACGATAGCCACCGTCAATGAAACCAGATAGGCAAGCACGACCCATTGCACCTGTTGTACCGAGGCCGAGAAGACGGAGGCCAGTGTTGGGAGTGCCACTGTCGTGACACTGATGCCCAGTGAGGCTAGCAAAATGGAGCCCGCCAGTGCGGTCAAAGCGAGCTTGTTGCCAGGTGGAAACGTTGGTTCTTTCATATGTCTGACCCTTGATCTAGGCTTGGTTGCAAGCTAGTATCCAACTTCAAGTCAACTTGAAGTCAAGCATGAACCTCATTGATATCGGCATACTGTCCAAGGCCAGTGGTGTCGCCACATCGACTCTGCGCTATTACGAGGAAATCGGCCTGATCCGATCCGTCACCAGAAATGGATTGCGTCGGCAGTACCGTGAGGACACACTCGTGCAGCTCGCTTTGATTGCCTTGGGCAAGAGTGCGGGTTTTTCGCTGGAAGAGATTGGTAGCATGTTTGACAAGGATCGAAAGCCCAACCTGCCCAGATCTACATTGAGTGAGCGCGCCGATGAACTCGATCGCCAGGCTCAAAGACTGAAGACCTTGAGCAACATGCTGCGGCACGTCGCAGAGTGTCCCGAGCCCTCTCATCTGGAGTGCTCCAGATTTCAGAAGTTGCTTCGCGCCGCTTGCCCTACAGAGGCTGCCAGGGATGTGTTGCGACACGCTGTCAGAGAAAGTGATGCGTAACCTTTCACATGATTGAAAATATCTGGCCTGGCCCTTCAAAAGGGGGAGATGGGTATCCAAGCTCCAGCGTGATAGCCCTTGTTCTTACACAGGACAAGGGCTTTTGTTTGTGACTGCCTTTCTTACTATGTGAGATCGAAACCCCAAATCCATGATTTTGGATGGAATTAAGGGTTTCTTTCTATTTACCTGTATTGGTTCATCTATAAACTATTTAGAACAAAAATATAACAATGCTCGCCGATTTTTCGGGGGGCATGATGACCCAAAAAACAGGCCTACGCAGGCCAGAAAGAGTGGAGCTGTAATGAACGACGATCTGCCAGGAATGGAGCTGGTGCGTTCACGTGGAGTAGTACGGGTTGTAGAGACAATTCTGGATACTGCCTGTGTGGTCATCTTGATCCTGATGACGGGCATCACGACCGTGGACGTGATTGGCCGGTATGTATTCCATGCCCCTTTGCTGGGAGCTTATGAGGCCAGCGAGATCTTGCTGGGTGTGCTGATTTTTGCAGCCTTGCCACGCGTGACCTGGCATCAGCAGCACTTGACCGTCAGTTTGCTGGATGCCTGGCTGGGGCCGTGGGCACGACGGGTGCAGCAATGCCTGATCAATATCATTTCAACCCTTATGTTGGCGGTGCTGACCGTGTATCTGTGGCACCGGGCCAATGAGCTGGCTGAGTATGGTGATATGAGTAATGCCTTGCAAGTGCCCATTGCGCCGTTTGCCTATGCCATTTCAGTCATGACCGGCATCGCAGCGGTGGCTGCCTTGCTGCAAATTTTTCGCTCCCCCCGCCGATAAAGACGGAGTTGTTTCATGTTGATTTCTATTATCGGACTGCTTGTCCTGTTGGCTAGCTTGTTCATGGGTTTGCCCATTGCGTGGGGGATGCTGCTGGTTGGAACGGTGGGTTTTGCCCAATTCACAGGCATGGAAGCGGCCTTGATCATGGCCGCGCAAACCAGCTTTGACACCGCCATGAGCTATAGCTTTACGGTGTTGCCGCTATTTATTCTGATGGGAAATCTGGTCAATGCGTCGGGCCTGTCCAAAGACCTGTACAAAGCAGCCCATGCGTTTATTGGGCACTTGCGCGGTGGTCTGGCGATGGCCACGATTGTTGCCTGTGGAGCCTTCAGTGCGCTCTGTGGTTCCAGCATGGCGACCACGGCCGCCATGGGCCGCGTGGCCATGCCCAATATGCGCAAATATAACTACGATGATCGTCTGGCCACAGGCAGTATTGCTGCCGGCGGCACACTGGGCATTTTGATTCCGCCCAGCGTGATGATGGTGGTCTATGGGATTCTGACTGAAACCGACATTGGCAAGCTGTTTGCCGCCGGATTTTTGCCCGGTTTGATCGCCATGCTGATGTATCTGGTGACGGTCACCATCATTACCGCGATCAACCCCAATCTGGGCCGTCCCGGTGAAAAAGCCAGTTGGCGTGAACGCTTTGAGGCGACCAAAGGCGTGATGGCCATTACGGTGCTGTTCATCGTCATCATGGGTGGTATTTACGGGGGGGTGTTCACCCCGACTGAAGCGGCCGGTATTGGCGCTGCTGCCACCTTTTTGCTGACCTTGAAGCGCCGGGGCTGGCAGCCGCGCATGTATTTGACGGTGCTGATCGAGGCCGCCCAGACAACAGCGATTATGTTCGCTTTGGTGATCGGGGCATTGGTTTTTACCAACTTCCTGTCCGTGGCTGGTTTGCCCAGTGAATTGCTCAGTTTCATCGAGGGCCTGGATGTCTCCCCGATTGCGGTGATTTTGATCATTTGCCTGATTTATCTGGTGTTGGGCTGTTTTCTGGAAACGATGTCCATGGTCATGCTGACCGTGCCCATCTTCTATCCGATTGTGGCCTCGCTGGGCTTTGATCTGGTGTGGTTCGGGGTGGTTGTGGTGGTGGCCGCTGAAATCAGTTTGATTACCCCGCCGCTGGGATTGAATATTTTCATGATCAAGAACGTGATGTCCGATGTTTCCCTGGGCACGATTATTCGGGGTGTGACACCTTTTGTTCTGACGGATATTGCCCGTTTGTTGTTGCTGGTGTTTGTTCCCTGGATTGTGTTGGTGATCCCGAACAGTATGTAAAAGCGGCCCACTTATTCGGGCCTAGGAAAGGGCCACCTGTTAGTCGGTCTGGGTGACATGGTGGTCAAGAGGTCGGGCCGGTGGTCCGATAAAAAAATAGTTTACGAGGAGTCGAGATGCGTGTTTTCAAAAAATTGGCCTTGAGCCTGGGCCTGGCTACCGCCGCCCTGGCACCGACCTTGCCTTCGGTTGCTGCCGAAGTCACAACCTTGCGTTTTTCGCAGTGGATGCCGCCCGGTCACTTTATCGTGACCAATATGTTCGAGCCCTGGGCCCAGGAAGTGGAGAAGGTGACAGAGGGCCGCGTCAAGGTCGAGTTCATCAATGCTTTGGGCAAACCCCAGGCTCACCTGGATCTGGTCCGTAACGGCATTGCGGATCTGGGCATGTCGGTACACAGCTACACCGCCAATCGTTTCCCTTTGATTGAATTTGCCGAATTGCCTTTCACAACGGATGACGGCGGCGTCAACTCGGTTGCCTACTGGCGTACCTATGAAAAGTTCATGATGGATGCCAACGAGCACAAAGGCGTGAAACTGCTGGGCATGTGGACCAGTCCCGCAACGGTGATTTTTACTAGCAAGGAAGATGTGCAAAGCGTTGAGGATCTGGATGGCCAGAAGTTGCGCTCTCCCAGCCCGCTGTTCGATGCCATCGGCAAGGCTTTGGGTATTGTGACGGTGAATGCGCCCGCCTCAGACAGCTACGAAATGCTGTCGCGTGGTGTGATTGACGGCATGTATTTTCAGTACGACCAGTTGGATAACTGGAAGCTGGACAAGCTGATCAAAACGGCGGTTTCTGTTCCTGGCGGGTTTGGTAAATCCAGTCAGTACCTGTTCATGAACGAGCGTAAATGGAAGAGCCTGTCCGAAGCCGATCGTGCGGCTATCGAGAAGATCAGTGGCGAGTGGATTGCCAACGATTTTGGTTCCAAGTGGCAAGCGGCTGAGCAGCAAGCCATTGAGAAGCACACGGCTGCGGGTCTGAAGACGCTGCGTATCGAAGGTGAGGCGGGTGACAAGCTCAAGGAGCGTTTGGCCTTTGTGGAAGAGGACTGGATCAAGGCCGCAGACAAGAAGGGCGTAGACGGCAAAGCCGCTCTGGCCTACTTCCGCGAGCAGATCAAAGAGCTGAGTGCTGCCAAGTAATCTGCAGCAAGAGACACACTACAGTTTTGGCCCCGTGCTCCTTTGGGAGGGCGGGGTTTTTTTTGGGGCTTATGCCGTGGGGTCAGAGGATAGGAAATTGAGTTGTGGCTTCAGCTCTGGTCGTCGTTTGTCTCTGTAAAATCGCCGCTTCAGGCCCCGGGGGGCTGGCAGGGCTGACCACTTGCCGGTGCTGCGCACCGGTGCCCTGGTCAAGAGAGAGCGACGGGCGCATCCTGAACTCGCCGGGTACTTGGTCCCCCGTACATGGACGCCCCTGTTTTGCCAAGCACTCACTTCATGTTGGACAGTGGGTCGAGATTGCACCCGTACATTCGGACTTGATTGCCGCGTCAGCGGCGGTCCCTGATGGGTTTTGCTGGTTGGTGCCTCAATCGGACCAGCGCACTGCGTTGTGCCTGGGGGACATCGGGTTTAACCAACCACGGTCTGACCTATCTTGCCATCATGTCGTGCTTGCCTGAGCAATCGGGGGAAGGGTTAATAGTGGTTTTTAAAGGGGAGCTCAGTTCAGCCTGACTATGAGCCGTCAGGCGTATAGTCAGGCTGGAAGGTTCGTTGATTGGCCAGTAACGCCCAGACGATACGGGCATTTTTGTTGGCTAATGCAACCGCCGCTACGTTGGTGTGAGATCGCTGCAAGAGTCGTTGTAGCCAACCGGTGGGCTCTGCGGCTTGCCGCGCACGATAGATTACCGCTCGAGCGCCATGAATTAACAAGGTACGCAGATATTGATCTCCTCGTTTGCTGATTCCCAGGAGCACGGACTTGCCACCACTGGAGTGCTGCTTGGGCACTAAGCCTAGCCACGCGGCTAACTGTCGGCCATTGGTGAAGTTTTTGGCATCGCCGATCGTGGCAACCAAGGCACTGGCGGTGATCGGGCCAATGCCCGCAATTTTCTCAAGTCGGCAGCTCGCTTCATTGGCCTTATGCCAGGCTTTAATCTGCCGCTCCAACTCATGGACCTGTTTATCCAGTTCTTTTAAGTGATCCAGGAGCCGGAGTATGAGTAATCGAAATGAGCCTGTCAGCTCCTGATTCGCCTGCTCGAGTAGCGCAGGGACACGTGTATGCAGGTGAGAGATTCCCTGTGGGACGATCAGCCCGAACTCAGCCAGCAATCCGCGGATCTGATTGGCCTGTGCGGTCCGTGCCCGTACGAACCCTTGTCGAGCCCGGTGCAAGGCCAAGACGGACTGTTGTTCGATATTTTTGATCGGTACAAACCGCATGTTAGGCCGAGCCACTGCCTCGCAGATGGCTTCGGCATCAGCAGCATCGTTCTTGTTGGTTTTAACGTAGGGTTTAACAAACTGAGGGGCAATCAAGCGTACGGTATGTCCGAACGATTCTAATTTACGGGCCCAATGATGCGCACTGCCACATGCTTCCATGCCAATAAGGCAGACCGGTAAGGTAGCGAAGAACGTGGCCATCTGGTCGCGTTTGAGCTGTTTTCTTAATACGGTTTGGCCTTGTTCATCAACGCCGTGCAGTTGAAAAACGTGCTTTGCCAGATCGATACCCAGTGTCGTAATCTTCATGATGGACGCCTCGCTCGGTTCAAGTGGTTGGTGCTACGCCCACTTTGGCACATAGGATGCCGGTGCGGGTAGGGGCGTCCATCCCATTGGACCAAGTACAAGCGCCNGCATGCTGGCATAGGCGTAAGGGATCACCACGGGCGAGCGCAGTTTTTCGCGCAGGTCTTTCAGACGGCGCTTGGCCAGTACGTAGGCTTCGGGCTGGGCGGGATCGGCGTAGACCAGCAGGTAGGTGCGACCAGCCAGATTATCCACAATGACCAGCTCGTCCACTTGCAGCAACATGATGTCCGGTACGCCTTCTTCCTGATCAGCAGGGAAGGGTTTGCGGTTCATGCCCAGGGACGGTTCGATGTGGCGCACGGTGTCGTAGCCGAAGTAACCGGCCAGACCACCTGCAAAGCGGGGCATGCCAGGGCGCAGGGCCACTTTGAAGCGGGCCTGGAATTGTTCGATGAATTCCAGCGGATCGCCTTCGGCTGTTTCGACAACCTTGCCATCGTGCAGCACTTGGGTATGACGGCCATAGCTGCGGATCACGGTACGGGCAGGCAGGCCAATAAAGGAGTAGCGACCAAACTGTTCGCCGCCCACAACCGATTCCATCAGGCAGCTGTAACGCCCACCTTCGGGGCCGTTGTGCGCCAGTTTCAGATAAATCGACAGGGGCGTATCCAGGTCGGCGTAGGTTTCCGCAATCAGGGGAATGCGGTTAAAGCCTTCTGCTGCTAGGGCATTGAATTCTATTTCTGTCATTGGGATCTCGAGGGTCAGTGGGTACGACGAGCCGGACAGAAACAAAAAAAGCCCGGTCGTTGTGATTACCGGGCTTATTTTCCTGGAGGCGGTCCGCTGTGTACTACTTTGCAGGGACGCCAGACTTCAAGGTTATATCTACCCGATACACGAACGCCACCAGCGCCAATAAGCGCCGTAAATTGTGGATGCGTGAGTGCGAGTAGACATGAATTTTATGACGTGAATACAGGGTTGCGTTTGTTGCGCAGCCAAATGGCGGCGTCGGCAATAGAGGCAACTATACCATCGGAATCTAGGCTTTGCACATCCTTGCCTTCGTTATAGCCGTAGGGCACCAACAGTACGGGGATGTGAGCTGCGCGCGCTGCCTGGGCGTCATTCATGGAATCCCCAATGACCAAAGCCTGTTCGGGAGCCAGTTTCATTTGCTCGCAGGCGTAGATAAAAGGCATGGGGTCGGGCTTTTTGCGCGGGCAGGTATCGCCGCCCACTACCAGCTCGAAATAGGGGCTTAAACCTGTTTGTTCCAGCAAGGGGCGCGCAAATTGCTCAGGTTTGTTGGTGACGACGGCCAGGCGTAATCCTTGGCTTGTAAAGTCGTTCAATCCGTCTAGTACACCGGGATAGAGGCGGCTGTGTTGGCCATTACATAATTGGTAATGGTAATAAAATGATTCCAATGCCTGGGTATGGTTGTCAGGAGGGTTTGGCAGGTCTGCCAAGGCGCGTCGCACCAGGTTTTCTGAGCCTTTACCCACGAAAGTGGCGATACGCTCCTCTGGAAGCACAGGCAGGCCCAGGTCAAGACGCATGGCATTACATGCCGAGGCCAAATCAGGAATGGTGTCCAGGAGGGTGCCATCCAAATCAAACAGTACAGAGCAAATATTCATCTTTTTGTAGCGAGTTTGTGACAAAATATTGTCGAATTCCTGTTAAGGTCGAACAGAAACAGTTTTCGGAAAATCGAGTTTTCATTTCGTTTGATTCATCATGTTAAAGCTCCTTACTGCGCGCGGGCTTATCAATTTAGTGAGCAAACCATATTTTGGTACAAGATTGGCTTTCGATAGTCTGTTCAGAAAGGCCCTAGGAGCGGAAGAATGATGCTCGAGACATTTCATCAGATTCTCGCAGAAAAACAAGTTACGTCCGTGTTCCAGCCTATTGTCGATCTGCAGTCTGGCTTGATTCTGGGCTATGAGGGCTTGATCCGAGGGCCGAAGGACAGCAGTTTTTATTCGCCTTTGGCCTTGTTTGACGCTGCCCGGCAGTGCGGACGTTTATGGGATCTGGAAGCACTGTGCTGTCATACCTTGGTCAGTAGCTTTAATCAGCAGGGTTTGGCTGGCAAATTGTTTTTGAACTCCAGCCCGGATGTCGTGATGGGGCTGTTGCCTTCGGCCCGCATTGAACCGCGTACGGGCATGCCACAACTCGATGGTATCGATTGGAGCCGGGTGGTGGTCGAGCTGACCGAGTCCGAGCGCACCGACAGCTACGACTATTTGAATCAGGCGCTTGATTTATACCGAAAAGAAGGCTTGCAGTTTGCGATTGACGATTTGGGCGAAGGTTACGCCTCGCTGCGCTTGTGGTCCGAGTTGCGACCTGAATACGTCAAGATCGATAAATATTTTGTGCGCGATATTGATACTGATGTGCTCAAGCAGCAATTGGTGCGTTCCATTTGCGATATTGCCAGCCACGCGCACTCTATTGTAATTGCAGAGGGAATTGAAACCGGGGCAGAATTGCGCACCTTGCGGTATTTGGGTGTGGCTTGTGGTCAGGGCTATTTGCTGTGTCGGCCTCAACCTAATCCTCCCCCTCAGTTGGAGCCAGCCCAGGCTGCTTTGTTTGGTCCTTCCACTGTGCGGACACAGCGCCAAGCGCAGGGGCGGGACTCCATGAGTGTACGGCGTTTGCTGCGTGCGGCGCCGGCTGTCCCGGATCACACCCCGACCAATCGCGTGTATGAGCTCTTTCAAAGCCGTCCTGATGTGAGCGCGGTGGCTTTGTTGCGGGGCGACAGGCCGACGGGGATCTTGCGTCGTAGTCAGCTTTACGATCAGTTGGCACGTCCTTATCACCGCGAGCTGTATGGCAACAAGCCATGTTCCTTGTTTATTGAAACGCCGCCATTGATTGTGGACTGTGATACCAGTTTGCTGGAGCTGGGCACCTTGATGACGCAGGGTGAGGGCGAGGCATTGAGCGATGGGTTCATCATTACGGGGGCGGATGAGTATTTGGGCTTGGGCTCCAGTGTGGAACTGATGCGTGAAATTACGCAGATTCAGATCATGACGGCCCGCTATGCCAACCCACTGACGCAATTGCCGGGCAATGTGCCTATTGATGAGCATATTGAGGGCCTGCTGCGTAATCGTCAGAGCTTTGCCGTATGTTACGCAGACCTGGACCATTTCAAACCCTATAACGACTTGTACGGTTATCGCAAAGGAGATGAGTTACTGCGTTCTATGGCAGAGCTCTTTACTCGATATGCCGTTGCTCGCATGGATTTTGTCGGCCATGTGGGGGGAGATGACTTTATTCTGGTGTTTACCAGCCCGGACTGGGCTGTGCGCTGCCAAGGTATTTTGGACGAGCTGGAGAAAGAACTGGAGTCCTTGTATCGAATGGAGCACCGGCAAGCAGGCGGTTACTTGGCTGAAAACCGCCAGGGCGTGCTGGTGTTTCACCCGCTTGTGAGCCTGTCTTTAGGTGTTGTGACGGTTGATGAGCCCGATTTGTATTCGGGCTCTTTAATTGCAGAGCTGGCGACCTCCGCCAAGGCGCAGGCCAAACGCGTGCAGGGCAACGCCTTGTTTGTGGAGCGTCGGCGACCAGACAATACATTGCAGCAGGGCTGTTACAGTCGCGCTACGATGTTGCAGTAGATGAGGCAGCAAGGGTTTGCCGCGGCCCTGCCTGTTGGCGGGCCGGATACCGTACTTAAGCTTGTTCTGCCAAAGCGATTTGAGCACGCATGTCGCGAATGACCTGAGCATAGTCAGGCTGGCCAAAAATAGCCGAACCGGCCACAAAGGTATCGGCACCGGCAGCACGAATGGCGCCGATATTGTCCACTTTCACGCCACCATCAATTTGCAGCAGAATGGGCTGGCCGCCTTCTGCGGTCCAGGCATCAATGCGGGCGCGGGCCTGACGCAGCTTGTCCATGGCACTGGGAATGAAGGCCTGGCCACCAAAGCCGGGGTTCACGGACATCAGCAAGACCAGGTCCAGCTTGTCCATCAAGTGATCCATCCAGTTCAGCGGGGTGGCCGGGTTGAATACCAGGCCGGCCTTACAGCCGTGGTCACGGATCAGCGATAGGGTGCGATCCACGTGGCGCGAGGCTTCGGGGTGAAAACTGATGTAATCGGCACCGGCTTTGGCAAATTCGGGGATCAGTGCGTCTACGGGTTCCACCATCAGGTGTACGTCGATGGGGGCGGTGGTGTGGGGGCGCAGCGCGGCACAGACCATGGGACCGAAAGTCAGGTTCGGTACAAAGTGGTTGTCCATGATGTCGCAATGAACCCAGTCGGCGCCGGCGGCAATGACATTGCGGACTTCTTCTCCCAGGCGGGCGAAGTCAGCCGATAAAATACTGGGAGCGATACGTGTGGTGCTGGCTTGGGACATAATAGGTGCCGTAAAGATTAGACATCACGAAAATCGTGGCCGTATGTCATCATTATAGTTTCAAGCGGGGGGCTGTGCAGCGCCCCGTATTTGTACAGCCGTAACCTGGAATCCATCATGAAGCCTGACGATATTGAGGTGCAAATCACGCCCCAGTACCTGCCTGAGCAATCCGAACCCGAGAGCAATCAATACGTTTTTGCCTATACCGTACGGATTACCAACAATGGACAGCAGACGGCCCAGATTATCAGTCGTCACTGGATCATTACAGACGACAATCAGCAGGTTCAGGAAGTGCGTGGCCTGGGCGTTGTGGGCCAACAGCCGGTGCTGGCTCCAGGCGAGACCTTTGAGTACACCAGTGGCTGTCCCCTGAATACACCGTTTGGCACCATGCGTGGCAGCTATCAATGTGTGGGTGAAAATGGTGTGCCTTTTGAGGTTCTCATTCAGGAGTTCATCCTTTCCTCCCCCCGTACCTTGCACTAAGGGCCAAACCCAGCCATGAAGTTAATTTATTGCGTGCCAGCCGTACTGCTGGCATTAAGCGCCTGTTCAAGCACGCCTGTGGATCAGGGCTCTTCGTCAACGGCTCCGGGCACCGCAGACAGTGGTTCTGATATCGCCTTGCAGCCTTTGCAGGTGCCGTCCTTGTCGGCTCTGCCGGACACCCCGGCGCGAACACTGGCGGGGCGCTACCAGGCGGTGAACTGGTCCACCTTGCCGGGTTGGCAGGCAGATTCGTTGGATCACGTCTGGAAAGGCTTTATCAATAATTGCAAAGGCTTGATGCGCCCGGTCAGCGGCTCGCTGGCCATGCCTGCGCGTGCCAATCCCCGTGCCTGGCAACCCGTGTGTCAGGCAGCGGCGTCGGCAGGTCTGAATGCCGACACCACAGACACAGCCGCTGTGCGTGATTTCCTGCAGCAGCAACTACAGCCCTGGCGTTTGCTGACTGGCGATGGCAAGGTGGCTCAGAATACGGTCACGGGTTATTACGAGCCGTTGCTCAAGGCCTCGCGTACACGTAGCTCCAGCTATCAATGGCCGCTTTTCGCTGCACCGGATGATTTGTTGACGATTGATCTGGGTAGCTTGTATCCCGAGCTGGCTGGCAAGCGTATTCGCGGCAAGCAAGTGGGTAAACGCATTGTGCCTTACGACACACGCGAGCAGATTGTCTCCAGGCAGGATCGGCAGCCGCCCGTGATCGTGTATGCAGAAGATCCGGTAGAGGGCTTTTTCTTGCAGATCCAAGGCTCGGGTCGTGCGGTCTTGCCCGATGGCAGCGCCGTGCGACTGGCTTATGCCGATCATAACGGTCGTCCCTATGCGTCGGTGGGCCAATGGTTGGCCAAGCAAGGTGAGATGCCTTTGGCGCAAACCTCCATGCAAAACATCAAAGCCTGGGCCAAGCGCAACCCGCATCGCGTTCAGGAAATGATGAATGTCAATACGGCCATGGTGTTCTTCCGTGAAGAGGCTATTGTGGACCCGGAACTGGGGCCTAAAGGCGCCTATGGCATTCCCTTGATTGGTCTACGCTCCGTTGCCGTTGACCCTACTTATGTGCCGTTGGGCACACCGGTGTACCTGGCCACTTCGCAGCCTGCCACTAAGCAGCCTTTGCAGCGGCTGGTCTTTGCCCAGGACACGGGGGCGGCCATCAAGGGACCGGCACGTACCGACTTGTACTGGGGAACGGGAGATCAGGCTGGTGCGCAGGCCGGGCGCATGAAGCAGCAAGGTCAAATGTGGCTGTTGTGGCCACGTCAGGCAGGAGCACCGAGCGCACGATGAGCAAAGAACGGATTGTGGTGTGTGGCGGGGCCTTGGCCGGGATGGCCAGTGCCCTGGGTTTACGCAAGGCGGGGTTTGATGTCAGCATCTTGTCGCCCGCTTACAAGCCTATGGCGCTGGCGGCGGGACAATATCACCCCCGTGTCTATGCCGTCTCAGTTGCCAGCCAGAACTTTCTGGCGCAGTTGGGTGCCTGGAACTTGATGTCGACCCAGCGTATTTCGCCGGTGCAAGCCATGGAAGTCCATGGTGATGGCGGTGCTTGCCTGAATTTGCATGCCTGGCAGGATGCGCAGGATTATTTGGCCTGGATCGTTGAATCCGGCCAGATGGAGCAGGCACTGTATCAGGCGCTGCAAGTGTTTGGTGTGCCCTGGATTGAAGACCGCTTTGAGCGTCTGGAAGGCCATACCATCGTTACCGCCGGGCAAAAGCGTATCAGTGCCGATTTGTTTGTGGGTGCCGATGGTGCTCGGTCTGGCCTGCGCTCTGCTGCCGGTATTGAGCATCAGGGGCGTGAGTATGGGGACGCTGGTTTGGTGGCTCACTTCAACGTAGAGCGATCGCACCAGCAAGTCGCCCTGCAGTGGTTTACCGGCGATTCGATTCTGGCCCTGTTGCCTATACCGGATGTGGATGGCAAAGCGCAAGTTTCCATGGTCTGGTCCGTGCCGCAAGCACAGGCAGACAAGGTACTGGCTATGCCTTCAGATGAGCAGGCGCAGTATCTGCAAAACAGTGTGTTCTCCCTATCCAATGGCCGTTTGGGGCAGCTCAGTTTGCGCAGTCCTGTATATGGTTTCCCTTTGACTTTTGAGCGTAGCGGCCTGGTGTCGCCCGGCGTGGCCTTGGTCGGTGATGCGGCGCATCGCGTGCATCCCTTGGCCGGTCAGGGCTTGAATCTGGGCCTGGGCGATATCGAGGCCCTGATCAAGGTTTTGTCCGAGCGCGGTCCGCATTATTCGGTTGGGGATATGCGTGTGCTCAATCGCTACAAGCGCGCTCGCGCTGAGCCGATTGCGGCCATGCGGGCTGCCACGGATGGCTTGTACCGTCTGTTTGCAGCGCCGGGAGCACCGGCCTCCATGTTGCGCAATGCCGGCATGCAAGTGGTAGACCGCCTGCCTTGGGTTAAACGTCGTCTGATTGCGCATGCGGCTGGAATCAAGCCAGGCGCACTTTTGTTCTAAGGCCGCTAGAGTCTTGTTGATTAGCAAAGGAAGTACATCATGATGTTGCATCTTCGTTCTGTCTTGGCCCTGGCGCTTTGGTCGCTGTGCGGCCTGGTCCAGGCGGCCAGCCCCAGCAAAATAGACGCTCGGTTCGAGGCCACACGCCAGGCGTTTGAAGCCGTTTTCCCGGGTGTGACGGTGGATGGCATTCGCGCCACACCGTTTCCCAATCTGCTGGAAGTGGAGGTCGGCGGAACCTTGCTTTATACCGATCCACAGGCCAACTTCGTAATGCAGGGGTCTTTATTGGATAGTAAAAACCGAATTGATTTGACCGAGCAGCGCATGCAGGAGCTCAGCCGTGTTTCACTGAATGACTTACCACTGGATAAGGCCATTAAGTTGGTGAAAGGCGATGGTAGTCGCCACATGGTGATTTTTGAAGATCCCAATTGTGGTTATTGCAAACGTCTGCATACAACGTTGCAGGAGATCGACAATGTTACGGTTTATAGCCTGATGTTCCCCATTCTGGGCCCCGATAGCCGCCGGAAAGCCGAGGATATCTGGTGCGCACAGAACCCAGCTAAAACCTTGAGTGAGTGGATGGGGGATGGGGTCCGGCCCGAGAAAGCCTCGTGTGAGCATCCCTTGGATCAGATACAGGCTGCTGGGCAGAAGCTGCGCATTCGAGCCACACCAGCGATTTATTTTGCCGATGGCAGTCGTGTGGATGGTTGGTTACCCGCTGCCCAGTTGCAGTCGCGCTTGGACGCTGCTGCCCAGTAAGTATTCTGGCTGGTCTTGAGCTAGAGCAACCCGCTTTCGAGCGGGTTTTTTATGCCCGTGTGTTATGAAAACTATAATTATTTGCTCTGTGGGTATTTTAAAAAAACAGTATTGGAAAATAATCCTGATCACTTTCAGAGGGTAAGACGGGCATTGTTTTGAAGACAAAAAATTTCAAAAGCCACATTTGACCATTCTTTACTTTGTGCTCTGTACCCTAGAAGTGATAATTCCAACTATTGATAAAAAATAGTATTGTCGGCCTGCGCTTGGTTCATCGCTGCACTGACAATAATTAAATAGTAGGCGCTTATGGAACATGCACGCTGCGTGTTGATCGTTTTGGAAGAAGGCGAGGGCTTGCATTACTGGCAGGAGCAATTGCGGGTTTTCGGTACCAAGACAAGCGTTGTCAGATCCTTGGAGCAGGTAGCCGAGGCACGCCTGAGTCAGGCTGATTTGTTGCTGTTCCCCGTCGAGGCGGGCTACGTGCCGTTAATGGTGGCCAAATTGCGCAATGACTTCGGCTCTTTGGGCGTTGTGGCCGTTCAGTCCGGTTTGTCTGCCAGTGCGCGAGTACAACTGTTGCTGACGGGGGCAGATGCCTGTCTGGCTTTGGATGTGCAAGCTCCCGAGCTGATGGCCTGGTGTCATGCTGTGCGCCGCCGGAATGTTTATGCGGCTGTGGATGCCTCCCAGGCCGCGCACGAGACTCAGGATCATAGCGGGCAGCAGGAATGGGTCTTGCGAGACAAGGGCTGGACGCTGGTGGCTCCCAATGGTGTCGGCCTGGAGCTGACGCATAGCGAGCGTCAATTAATGGATGCATTTATACGGCATGCCGATGCCCGTTTCAGCCGTGAAGACCTGATGCGCGACAAGGGATTGGCTGCCAGCGACAGCCGTGCCGTGGATTCTTTGATCAGCCGTTTGCGCCGCAAGGCCAGCCAGGCGGGTGTGGCCTTGCCGATCAAGTCGGTGCATGGCTGGGGCTATACCTTTACGGGTAAATTAACCGCCCAGCAAGAGCCGCAAGATACCGAAATTATGGAGTTTTACGCCCCGCGAATCGAGCAAGAAGCGGCCCAGCCTACGCAGATGGAGCTGCTGCGTGCCTTGGAAACGCTGGATGTGCTCGATCTCCAGGCCAGCGAAGCACTGTCTTTTTCTTATCAGTTGCGTGTGTCCACGAGTACGGGTCAGTACAGTGGTGTGGATGCTCAGGTGTTCTGGACAGCGCCTACCGGCCTGCGTTTGTCCTCGGATCTGGTGCTGCGTCATATGCCGGACTTGATTCGCCGCCAGGCTTTGTGTGAATGGATGCTGCGCACCTTGATGGCCGATGTGCGTCGTTGGTGGCAGGAGTATTCGCTGCGTGCCAGCCATATTGGCCTGAAACTGCCTGTCGATATGCTGCTTCCCATCTATAAGCACATGCCTGCTATGTTGCGTCAGTTTGAATTGCAGCCTTGCTGCGTGGAGCTGGATTTGTTCAGCGACGAGGAGCTGGAAGAAACGCCGGAACTGTTCCAGGCCCTGCAGTTCCTGAAGGAGCAGGACTTTCAGGTCTGGCTGACGAGTACTGATATTGAAAACAACAGGCTCAACCGTTTGCGCGGCTGGCCGATCCGTGGCGTTAAGCTGGAGGCGGAGGTCATTCAGCGCGCATGCCGTGAGCCCACGTTCAAGGCTTTGCTGGAGACCGGATGCCATTTGCTGAGCGAGCAAGGTTTTGAGGTTGTCATTAAAGGTGTAGATAACCTGGAGCAGCGTGATCTGGCTTTGGGGCTGGAGTTGGGGCATTATCAGGGCCGTTTGACCTCGGAGCTAATGTCCGAAGACGGTTTCTTGCTGACGCTAGCCAGCAGTGAGCCTTCTTTTGCCCAAGGTCACGAAGCCTCCCGACGCTTGAGCGGGAGTGTTTTGTAAGCTGCCTTAGTATTAATTATCTCTATGTGTAACTTTGCTTAAGTATTTTAAGCCCGAGGCCGTTACCCAGCTTGTTCGATGGGGCCCCCTGGCAGGCCGACCGCTTTGACACGGTCGGCTTTTGCATACCTGGGACCTGTCTTTTCAGCGTTGCTCGGGGAATATGATGCGTTTGGGTTTGAAACAGAAATTGTGGTTACCATTGATCTTGGGCTTGACGGCTTTGGCGGCGGTTTTTGCGTTTGTGAACTATCAGCTCTATCAGGCACAGATGCAAGAGCGAAAAAGTAGTTTGCAGCATATCGTCAATATTGCCGTAAACATTACGCAGGACTACCAGCAACTGGTCAGCAAAGGCGTCCTTAGCAAGGACGAGGCGCAAAAACAGGCACTGCAACGCATCGGCAGTATCCGCTTTGGACAGGAAGGTTACGTGTCGGTGTTATCCACTGACGTCGTGTCCATTATGAACCCCACCCGACCGGATCTCGATGGTCAGGACGTCAGCGCCGTGGTCGATAGTAATGGCGTACACCCTTTTGCCGAAATGAGCCGTATTGCTCGTGATGATGGCGAAGGGTTTCTGGAGTACCACTGGCCCAAACTTACCGACAAGAGTAATGCTCCCAAACTGGCCTATGGTAAAGGGGTGGCCCAGTGGGACTGGGTGCTGACCTCGGGTGTGTATATCGACAATATCAAGGCCAGTTTTCAGAGCAACCTGCTGAGCTCCTCGGTGGTGTTTTTGTTGATTATTGTGTTGGTGTCGGCAGTTACCGTGTTTCTTGCGCGGCAGATTCTTGCTGAGCTGGGTGCTGAACCCACCGTTTTGCATGGCGCTGCCCAAGCCATTGCTGATGGTGACTTGCGGGTTGCTCATTCTCTGCGTTCGATTCCAGACAATAGCGTGATGGCGTCCCTCGAGCAGATGCGTTTGAAGTTGAATGACGTTATGCACACCTTGCAGCACAGCAGCGCAGTGATTGCAGACGATACCTCGCAACTGTCCGTGGGCAATCTGGAGCTGTCCAGTCGCACCACTCAACAGGCTGCGGCCTTGCAGGAAACAGCGTCGGCCATGGAAGAGATGACGGGCACAGTGCGCATGAGCGAAGAAAATGCCATGCGAGCCGAGGAGGTCTCCAGCCAAGTGCAGAAAACCGCTCAGCATGGTGGTCAGATGGTCAGTGAGCTGGTGGATCGCATGGATGCGATTCGTGACTCCAGCAGCAAGGTGGCAGACATTACGACGGTGATTAACTCGATTGCTTTCCAGACCAATATTCTGGCCTTGAATGCGGCTGTGGAAGCAGCACGGGCCGGTGAGCAAGGTCGAGGCTTTGCAGTGGTAGCCGGTGAAGTGCGTGCCTTGGCGCAGCGCACCACGGCCTCTGCTCAGGAGATTGCTCAATTGGTGGAGGCGTCTTCCGACAGTACTCGGGAAGGGGCGAAGTTGATGGGACAGGTGGGCGAGGTGATCGACGAGATGGTCACTGGCAGTTCGCAAGTGATGACGATTGTGCATGAGATTGCCGCTTCTACCCGTGAGCAAACGATTGGTATCGAGCAAATTAATGTGGCCGTTGGGCAGTTGGATTCAGCCACCCAACAAAACGCGGAGATGGTGAATCAGGTGGCACACACCTCCAGCGAGTTGCAGGACCAGGTGCAAGAGCTGGATCGTTTGATTCAGGCTTTCCGCCTGGAGTGATAAATGGCGATATCTCGCATTAGCCAAGGGGGCGCTGATTATTTTTGATCGTATACTGCTTCTTGGTACTGGGATTGTCCTGCGGCAAACCGGCGTTTAGGAGGATGTATGTTGCGCGCACCTGTTGTTGCTGTATTGATGGTGGGAATGTTTGGGTCGGCTTGGGCGGCTACGCTGCCCTCAGCGCAGGGTGAGGTTCAGGCGCACGAACATCATGAACGCATACTGAGTTTGCAGCACAATGATCTGGTGCAAGGCAGTTGGCAGCACAGTGGTGATGTGGCGCTGGAATTGTTCGGCCCGGATGGCCAGGCGATTCGTCACTGGGCGGATGAGCCGGGACGGGATGGTTCTTTTGGTTTTATTGCCAGTACAGCAGGCGAGTATCGTTTGCGTGTGCTGGGGCAGGGTGAGTATCAGTGGCAGGTGAAATCCGTCACAGCGCCGCAAACGCCCGTTCAGGCCGAGCCTTTGCAAGGTGATGTGATCCGCCAGTGGAGCATGCGTTTGCGGGCGGGTGAGTCGTCTCGCGGTTTCTGGGACTATGTGCAACGTGTAGGTTCACCTTTGGTGGAACGCTACAGCAATACGCATGATCGCGTCACGTTTGTCTGGCGCGGTGCCCGAAACGAGGTTCGTCTGCATGGTGGGCCCTTCTCGTATAGCGATCGTATGCATCGCTTGGGTGAGTCTGATATCTGGTATATCACCTACGATTTGCCGCGTGATGCCCGCTTTGCCTATCGCATGGCACCGGATGTGCCTTATGTAGGCCAGAATCTGGCACGTGAAGTGTTGCGTGCGGCCTTGCAGCGGGACCCGCTTAATTCCAGGGCGCTGCCGGAGAACAGCAAGGATCTGTTCGATGGCGAGTCGGTCTTGCGTTTGACGCAGGCACCGGCCCAGGTGGTGAGTCTGGAGTCGCAACAGTTGGGACAGGGGCAATGGCGTACGGAACGCCTGCCCAGCGAGGCTTTGGGTGTGGAGCGGCAGGTGCAGATTTATCAGCCTGCTGGCACTCGAGCCCAGGACATTGATCACACCTTGATTTTGTTTGATGGCCGTGACTATCGGGATTTGGCGCGCGCGCCCGCCATGCTGGATTCCTTGATTGCGCAGGGGCGCGTGGAGCCTATGTGGTTAGTCCTGGTGGACAACCCGGGCATGGCGGAGCGGGCACGGGAGTTGCCGCCGAATGAGGCTTATATCCAGTTTCTGGACACGGAGCTGATGCCTTGGTTGCAGGCCCAAGGGGTGCAGTCGGCAGCGGACAAGACGGCGATTGGCGGTTCCAGCTATGGGGGTTTGGCGGCCATGCATGCGGCTTGGCGTTTGCCGCAGTGGTTTGGCAATGTTTTGAGTATGTCCGGCTCGTTTTGGTGGGCTCCCGCTGGCCAGGCGCGTGGGCAGTGGCTGACGCGGCAGATGGCGGATTCGCCTGCTGTGCCGGTGAAGATTTATATGAGCGCCGGGGTGTTTGAGTCCTCAGGCTCCAGCCGGGATGTCAGCCTGGTGCAGGCTAATCGCCATTTGGATGATGTGCTGCGGGCCCGGGGGTATGACGTGCGTTACGTGGAAAGTGCGACGGCGCATGATTTCGTGGCGTGGAGGGATGCGTTGGCGCTGGGGCTGGAGCATTTGTTTGGGGTTGAACATGAAGAGGCTCCGGCTGAGCGGAAGAGGTAGCTGCAGTTGGGCTTATAGGCGGTGAGGTACGGGCTACAGACGGGCTCAGGAGTCTGGACCGGGGGGCTGTTCGAGTCGGGGCAGGCTCCGGCTGGGCTGAGCACTTGCTGGTGCTGCGCACCGGTGCCCTGGTCAAGAGAGAGCGACGGGCGCATCCTGAACTCGCCGGGTACTTGGTCCCCCGTACATGGACGCCCCTGTTTTGCCAAGCACTCACTTCATGTTGGACAGTGGGTCGAGATTGCACCCGTACATTCGGACTTGATTGCCGCGTCAGCGGCGGTCCCTGATGGGTTTTGCTGGTTGGTGCCTCAATCGGACCAGCGCACTGCGTTGTGCCTGGGGGACATCGGGTTTAACCAACCACGGTCTGACCTATCTTGCCATCATGTCGTGCTTGCCTGAGCAATCGGGGGAAGGGTTAATAGTGGTTTTTAAAGGGGAGCTCAGTTCAGCCTGACTATGAGCCGTCAGGCGTATAGTCAGGCTGGAAGGTTCGTTGATTGGCCAGTAACGCCCAGACGATACGGGCATTTTTGTTGGCTAATGCAACCGCCGCTACGTTGGTGTGAGATCGCTGCAAGAGTCGTTGTAGCCAACCGGTGGGCTCTGCGGCTTGCCGCGCACGATAGATTACCGCTCGAGCGCCATGAATTAACAAGGTACGCAGATATTGATCTCCTCGTTTGCTGATTCCCAGGAGCACGGACTTGCCACCACTGGAGTGCTGCTTGGGCACTAAGCCTAGCCACGCGGCTAACTGTCGGCCATTGGTGAAGTTTTTGGCATCGCCGATCGTGGCAACCAAGGCACTGGCGGTGATCGGGCCAATGCCCGCAATTTTCTCAAGTCGGCAGCTCGCTTCATTGGCCTTATGCCAGGCTTTAATCTGCCGCTCCAACTCATGGACCTGTTTATCCAGTTCTTTTAAGTGATCCAGGAGCCGGAGTATGAGTAATCGAAATGAGCCTGTCAGCTCCTGATTCGCCTGCTCGAGTAGCGCAGGGACACGTGTATGCAGGTGAGAGATTCCCTGTGGGACGATCAGCCCGAACTCAGCCAGCAATCCGCGGATCTGATTGGCCTGTGCGGTCCGTGCCCGTACGAACCCTTGTCGAGCCCGGTGCAAGGCCAAGACGGACTGTTGTTCGATATTTTTGATCGGTACAAACCGCATGTTAGGCCGAGCCACTGCCTCGCAGATGGCTTCGGCATCAGCAGCATCGTTCTTGTTGGTTTTAACGTAGGGTTTAACAAACTGAGGGGCAATCAAGCGTACGGTATGTCCGAACGATTCTAATTTACGGGCCCAATGATGCGCACTGCCACATGCTTCCATGCCAATAAGGCAGACCGGTAAGGTAGCGAAGAACGTGGCCATCTGGTCGCGTTTGAGCTGTTTTCTTAATACGGTTTGGCCTTGTTCATCAACGCCGTGCAGTTGAAAAACGTGCTTTGCCAGATCGATACCCAGTGTCGTAATCTTCATGATGGACGCCTCGCTCGGTTCAAGTGGTTGGTGCTACGCCCACTTTGGCACATAGGATGCCGGTGCGGGTAGGGGCGTCCATCCCATTGGACCAAGTACAAGCGCCCGGCTCAAGCAGCAGGATGCTTGCATCCCTACGCTCTCTCTTGCCTGCGGCAAGCAGTCTGACTCGCCCTGCCAGCCCCCCAGGGCCTGAAGCGGCTTGCAGCGGAGCAAATGTGCAAGTTTTATAGCTTCAGGGGGTGGGTGGGGGTGTTCCTGTCTTTAGGTCATCGTGTTGATCGACGGCCTCTTCGTGGATCCTCGCATTTGCTTGCGTAGTCATGCCCATCACTAGGCAGGGTGACCAACAGCACAGACGGGCGCAAGCAATTATCTCTGGCATCCGTTGAAACACAGCGTTCGCCCACCTGTCCGGACCTTATCCTTTAAATCTAAATCAAATCGGGGTTTTCCCTGCTTTTGCGGCTTCTTGCGCTTATTGGCTAGGTGCTGCGCAAAGTGGATATACCGGCACAAACGGCACTTCTACCATTGGCCTCATCGTCATACCTAAAAAACAAAAGGAGAACGGACGTGGGGGACATCAATAAAACAATAGCAGCCGTTGTACTGGGAGCAGGCACATTGGGCGCCGGTCCAGCCTATGCCATTGAGGGTAATGGCCTGCCCATTTATCCCGACGGTTTGGAAAATTTCATGAGTGGCGCTCTGCCACCACCCGGTGTTCACTTGCTGATGTACGGCGGTGCCATGCGTTATGACTCGGTACGCGACCAGAACGGCGACAAGTTGCCTATTCCCGACTTCAAAGTGGATGTGGCGATGGTTGCGCCTCGTTTGGTTTGGGTGACGGACCAGCAAGTGTTGGGTGGCCAATTGGCATTTCACGCGCTGGCTCCCTTGTTGACGGTCAAGGCGCAAGCTGCTGGCCAGTCCCAGCGCCGCAGTGGTCTGGGTGATGTGGTGTTTGGTCCTGCTTTGGGCTTTCACCCCAGCGAGAAGATGCACTACATCCTGGGCGTGGACTTTGTGGCTCCGACTGGCCGCTACAAGGTGACCGACAGCGCCAACCTGGGCCGCAACTACTGGGCCATTCAGCCCGCTGCTGCGTTCAGCTACACGCAGCCCAGCGGCATCAACTGGGATTTGAAGATGATGGTGGACTTCAACTTCCGTAATAGCGACACCGAAACCCGCACGGGTAAGGCCATTCACGCCGACTACGCCGTGGGCTGGGGTTTTGGCAATGGTCTGGTGCTGGGGGTGGGTGGTTACGCCTATCAACAGATTGAAAGCGACCGTGGCCCAATGGCTGGCGACAGCAAGGCGCGAGCCTTCGCGATTGGCCCCAGCCTGCGTTACGCCAATGACAAAGGTCTGCTGATTACGGCCAAGTACCAGCAGGATCTGGGTGTGCGTGGCCGTCCGGAAGGAAAACAATTTTTTGTAAAAGTGGCGGTGCCTTTCTAAGGCCCGCGGCAGGAGAGCGACATGAAAGGACTGAAGGATAAGGTAGTCATCGTGACCGGCGGTGCAACGCGTGTAGGCGCGGGCGTGGTCGAGGTGCTGATGGGCTACGGCGCACGTGTGGCCGTATTTGATATTGACGCCGCCGGTGGTCAGAAAGCGGTAGGCAACGATGCCGCCAAAGCCAAATTCTGGGACGTGGACATTACCAGCGATGACAGTCTGAATGCCGCCATCGAGCAGGTCAAGGCGCATTTTGGCCGTGTGGATGGCCTGGTCAATCTGGCCTGTTCCTATCTGGATGAGGGTATGGCTTCCAGCCGTGAAGACTGGCTCAAGGCCTTGGACATCAACCTGGTCAGTGCCGTGCAAGCGGCCAAGGCCGTGCGTCCCTTGTTGCCGCGTGGTGGTTCCATCGTCAACTTCACGTCCATTTCATCGTCGATCGCTCAAACCGGCCGCTGGTTGTACCCGGTCTCCAAGGCTGCCTTGTTGCAACTGACACGCAGCATGGCGCTGGACTTTGCTCCTGATGGTATTCGCGTGAACTCGGTCTCGCCCGGCTGGATCTGGTCGCGCGTGATGGACGAGCTGACGGGGGGCGACCGTGCCAAAACCGACCGCGTGGCCTCGGCATTTCACATGCTGGGACGCGTGGGTGATCCTCAGGAAGTCGGTGAAGTGGTCTCCTTCCTGTTGTCGGACTCCGCCAGTTTCGTGACCGGAGCCGATTACGCCGTGGACGGCGGTTACTCGGCCATGGGGCCCGAGCAAGGTGTACCCGCCATTCCCAAATTGGCTGAATAAGAAAAACCAGGACGCCGCCGGGGTGGCGTCCTTCGCTCCCTCAGAAGGAAAAAAATCATGCGTAAAGTTGCTATTGTGGGCGCTGGCCAAGCTGGCATGCCCGTTGCATTTGGCCTTTTGGCCCAGGGCTACGACGTAGCCGTTTTCACCAACCGTGGTCCTGACGATATTCGTGGTGGCCGTGTGATGTCCAGTCAGTGCATGTTTGCCGAGGCGCTGGACGTCGAGCGCCGCCTGGGTCTGAACTTCTGGGACGACGAATGCCCTCCCGTACAAGGTATCGGTTTTGCCTTGCCCAACCCCGATCAGCCTGACACCAAGGCCGTGGACTGGAGTGCTCGCCTGGATCGTGAAGCCCAAGCCACCGACCAGCGCCTGAAAATGCCGTACTGGCTGGAGCTGTTTGAGCAGCGTGGCGGCAAGCTGATCATGGAAGATGTGGGCGTGGCCGAGCTGGAGCGTATCACCCAGGAATACGATCTGACCATGCTGGCGGCCGGTAAAGGCGAGGTGGTCAAACTGTTCGAGCGTGATGATCAGCGTTCCATGTACGACAAACCCCAGCGCGCTCTGGCCCTGACCTATGTACACGGTCTGGAGCCTACGCCTGAATACTCGCGCGTGTCCTTCAACTTCATCCCCGGTGTGGGCGAATACTTTGTGTTCCCGTCGCTGACCCTGTCCGGTCCTTGCGACATCATGGTGTTTGAAGGCGTGCCCGGTGGCCCGTTGGATCGCTTCCGCGATGCCAAGACTCCCGAGGCTCACCTGGAGCAAAGCGTGTCTTTCCTGCGCGAATTCTTGCCTTGGGAAGCCGACCGTGCCCGCAATGTGGAACTGACCGACGCCCAGGGTTACCTGTCTGGCGCCTTCCCTCCCACGGTACGCAAGCCTGTGTTGACCTTGCCTTCGGGCCGCATGGTGCTGGGTCTGGGCGATGCCGTGGTCGTGAACGACCCCATTACCGGCCAAGGTTCCAACAACGCCGCCAAAGCCGCCCAGGTGTATCTGGACAGCATTTTGCAACGTGGCGAAGGCGCGTTTGACCGTAACTGGATGCAGGAAACGTTCGAGCGTTACTGGGATTACGCCAATCTGGTGGTGCGCTGGACCAACTCCATGTTGAAGCCACCAACCGAGTCCTCGTTTGCCTTGTTGACCTCGGCCCCGCAGTCGCCTGCCCTGGCTCATTTCCTGGCCAACAGCTTTAACCACCCGCCGGTTCTGTTCCCGGCCTGGGAAGATCTGAATGCCGCCCAGGCATTGATCGAGAAGACTCGCGGCCAATCTGTGGCTGCCTGATAGATAGTATTCAAGGAGACGTATCATGACCCCCACCGCAACGCTGCAAGACTCCCCGTCCCAAGCCGCTGACCAGCGGCAGGCCGTGTCTGCCCAAGCGTTGGCAGCCGCTGACGCCAAACCCACACCGTCCAATCTGAATGTGGTCGATAGCCGTGCGTTTCGCCAGGCACTGGGCCATTTTCCAACGGGCGTGGCCATTGTCACCACTCGTTGCCCCGATGGCCGGGCGGTGGGTCTGACCATCAACTCCTTTACCTCCCTGTCGCTGGAGCCGCCTCTGGTGATGTGGAGCTTGGTGAATCACTCGCCCAGTCTGGAGATTTTTGAAAATTGCAGCCACTTTGCCATCAATGTGATCAGCCAGGAGCAAGTGCCCGTGGCCCTGGGTTTTGCCAATTCCCAGGTCAAGGACAAGTTCTCGCTGGTCTCGCATGTGGATGGGGAAGAAGGCGTGCCGCTGCTGGACGATTGTGTGGCAACCTTTGTGTGCGAGAACTATCGTCAGCACGAAGGCGGTGATCACACTTTGTTTATTGGCCGTGTGGTGCGCCACACCACGCTGACCGAACACGAGCCTGCGGTGTTTCACCGTGGTCGTTTCGCCAACCTGACCACGCCTAGCGGAGACCGTTGAAATGAGTGATGCGCACAGCACGGATGTCGTCATTGTTGGCAGTGGGATGAACTCCCTGACCTGCGCTGCCTTGTTGGCCCAACGGGGTTTGTCAGTGACCGTGCTGGAGCGCAATGCGCTTGCCGGGGGCTGTATCCGTACCGAGGAGCTGTTCCCCGGTTTTACCCATGATGTTTTGTCTAGTTGGTATCCCCTGTTCATGGGGGGGGCGTCTTATGCCGCCCTGGCCGAACCCTTGGCCAAGGCCGGTTTGGAATTTGTCAAAGGCGAGTACAGCACCGGTCTGGCCATCCCCGGTGGCCCAGCCCTGGCCTTGCGTCAGGACATGGACGACACAGTGCGTCGTTTCAATGATTTGATGCCCGGCGAAGGCGATGCCTTGGGTGCCATGGCGGCACGCATGTTTGGCCCGGATGCTGGTCTGGTGTTTGGCTTGCTGGGTGGTGAGCCTTACCGCTGGCCCATGGCCAAACTGGCGTTTGGCGCCTGGCGGGAACGGGGTCTGGACGGTTTGATGTCCTTTGGCTCGCAAGCCCTGGAAAGTTTCCGGCGCTGGGCCATGCGCGATCTGCGCAGTGATCTGGCTCGCGCCATGATTGCTCCCTGGGTGTTGCATAGCGGCTTGGGCCCGGACGAGGCCAGCTCGGCCTTGATCGGCAAACTGACCTTCAGCGCCGTAGTCAGTGGCGGTATGCCGGTGGTTAAAGGGGGCAGTTACCAGATTGTGAAAGCGTTTACCCGCATTATTGAAGACGCGGGTGGCGCAGTACTGACTCATTCTCACGTGGATCGCGTATTGGTGGAGGGTAATAAAGCCACCGGCGTGTGTGTGGGTACGAAACGCTATCTGGCCCGCCGAGCCGTGGTGTGCAATGTGACGCCCGGCCAACTCTACGGCGATTTGTTGCCGGAAGTAGAGCCTGAGTTGTTGAAGTCCGCCCAGGATTATCACTATGGTCGCGGCGGCATGCAGATTCACTTTGCCCTGAATTCCCCGCCCGACTGGGTGGACCCGGAACTGCGCCATGTCCCTATGGTGCATGTGACGGAAAGCATGGAGCAGGTATGTTCCTCGGTGGTGACGGCCAGCAATGGCTATCTACCTGCCAAACCGACCTTGGCCGTGGGCCAGCCGGTGGCGGTGGATGTGACTCGCGCCCCGGAAGGTCACTGGATTCTATGGGTACAAATGCAGGAGCTGCCGCGTCACATCAAAGGCGATGAGGCGGGCGAGATTCCTGTGCCGGCCGATGGGCGCTGGAATGAAGCTGTGCGCGAGGCCATGGCCGACCGTGTACAGGCCCGTCTGGAAACCGTCATGCCTGGCTTGGCCGCCAAGATCATCGGGCGTCGCAGTGTCAGCCCGGCGGATTTGGAGGCTTTGAATATGAACCTGGTGGGGGGCGACCCGTATAGCGGCGTGTGCTCGCCCGATCAGTTCTTTTTCATGCGCCCTTTTGCAGGACACAAGAAGGCGCGCAGTGGCACGACGCCCTGGCGTAATCTGCATCAAATTGGTGCGGCTGTGCATCCGGGCCCTGGCCTGGGTGGTCAATCCGGCTATCTGGCCGCCCAGCGTATCTTGAAGGGGTGAGAGGACGGGTGAGGCGGTCTGGGCTGTTTAGTGCTGACCGCCGCGCACTCGTTGCAGGGTCTCGCCAGGCGTTTCGCCAAAGCGGCTGCGATATTCGGCGCTGAAACGGCCCTGGTGTGCAAAGCCCCAGCGCATGGCCAGATCGGCCAGCGTCAGATGAGGCTCGTTGGAATGGATCAGTTCGTGGCGCAGACGATCCAGGCGCACCTGGCGCAGGTACTGCATGGGGCTGACGCCATAGTGCTCCTTGAAGGCTTGCTGCAAGGTGCGCGAGCTGACGCCTGCAATGGTGCTGAGCTCGTCCACTGTGACCGGCAAATGGGCCTGCTCATGCAAATGGGTGGCGACTTTCTTCAAATGGCGCGGCAAGATACGGGTGGGGTTCAGGGCCTGAATCTGAGCCGGTGGATGTAGATCCAGCAGGGTTGTCACCGCCAATTGTTCCAGTTGATTGATAATCAGCGGGGAGCGTCGGATGTACTCGTAGTTGCGGGCACAGTCCAGCACGTAGCGCAGCATGATTTGCCAGGAAGGTTGGGTGTGCGCCTGCAGTCGTACCGGAAACAGCAGACCTTGCGGGCCGACATCCAGACCCAGACCTCGGGCAGCCTGTTCCACCAGATTGCGGTCTATCTTGAGCATTAATTGTTCATTATTGGCGTGCCAGACCATATCCACGTCCTCGTTGGGATTGAGGATGGTGGCGGCGTAGGGACTGGAGTCCACGGTTTGGCCACCGCAGCGGATGGTGGCGGTGCCGTACTGGGGCATCTGGACCAGGTAGAAGCCGGCCAGATGATCAGGTTGGATATGTACGTCAGCGCCATAGCCCAGGCGGCTCAAGGCGACCTGACCAAACTGGGCGTGGCGCAGCCGGGTTTGCAGGGTCTGATCGGCACGTAGCTGCTTGAGCTGGTGCGACTTGAACATGTCGCTGACAGATTTGCGCACGTGTTCCAGGTCAGCAGACGCTACACGTGCCCAGTGATCGGGCTTATTTTCCATGTTTCATGTGCCTAGATGGTTCTGAAAGGCAGGAAGGAGACGTAAAACCTTGAGTTTCAACGGTTTGCAGCGGCTTTATTTTAGTTGTAAAGTATATCAGTGGGCCACCGGGATTTCCCGCAGTCCCGTTTAGTTTGTTGTGTTTATTAACAGAGAGAACCGTGCAGAAAGACTTTCACTTCTATGAACCCACACAAGGCCATGGACTGCGCCACGACCCGATCAGCTCTATTGTGGGCCCTCGTGTAATTGGCTGGATCGGTACCAAAAGCAAAGAAGGTGTGCTGAACCTGGCCCCATACAGCTTCTGCAACGTGTTCAACTACCGCCCGCCTGTCATCGCATTTTCCAGCGTGGGCTACAAGGACAGTATTCGCAACGCCATTGAAACCGGCGTCTTTACCTGGAACCTGGCAAGCCGTGATCTGGCCGAGCCCATGAACATGACCAGTCTGGAACAAGACGTGCGCGAATTTGAAGTCGCGGGCCTGACGCCTGTGGATTCCCGCCTGATTGATGCCCCCCGTGTGGGCGAGAGCCATGCCTCGTTGGAGTGCAAGGTGACAACGCACTTTCAACTGAAAGACTCGGAAGGCAAGGATCTGAATACCTGGATGGTGCTGGGTGAAGTCGTTGGCGTGCATGTGTCGCCCAACAGCATTGTGGACGGTATTTACCGTACCGCGATCCCTCGTCCTATTTTGCGTGGCGGTGGCCCTGGCGATTACTTCGAGATTTCGGACCTGGGCTTGTTTGATATGCCCCGTCCCAAGTCCTGATAGCAGGGCTGTAGCCAGGAGCCGCTGATGGGCGGCTTCATTGAGATGGCTACAAATGCATAACGGCGCCGAAAGGCGCCGTTTGCTTTATGTTTGCTCAGAGTGTGGCCGCAGTTTTTGGGCTGTTTTGCTTGTTGATATGCATTCGGCTGTCCGGCTGTCTGGCGATCCGACGGCCCGGCGATCCGGCTTTTAGATGTTTTCGTCATGTCGCCGTCGGGTAGGCTCAGCGAACTTGCCGTTTCGCGATTGCTCGGTGACGGGTCAATCCGACCAACCCAATGGGCAGATAATCAGCCACAGATCCGTCAAGCTCCTCTGCGCCCCGTAGGCGGCTCTTTTAGCCCTTTGACGAACCGCCCGCTGCCAGGAATTGCGCCAGACGGGGGCTGCGTGGCGACACCAGCACTTCTTCTGGCGGGCCTTCTTCTTCGATCAGGCCTTCGTGCAGGTACACCACTTTGCTGGATACGTTCCGTGCAAAGCTCATTTCGTGGGTCACCACTACCATCGTGCGCCCTTCTTCGGCTAGATTCTGCATAACGCGCAGAACTTCGCCCACACGCTCGGGGTCCAGTGCCGAAGTCGGTTCGTCAAACAGCATGACTTCGGGTTCCAGTGCCAGCGCACGGGCAATGGCCACACGCTGCTGCTGGCCGCCGGACAGGAAGGCCGGATATTGCTTGGCCAGATCGCGCGACAGGCCCACCTTGTCCAGATACAGTTCCGCCTTGGCAATGGCCTGAGCCTTGTCCATGCCCTGCACATGAATGGGCGTGGCGGTAATGTTCTCCAGCACTGTCATATGGGACCACAGGTTGAAGTGTTGGAACACCATGGCCAGGCTGGTACGCAGGCGCTTGAGCTGTTGTTTATCTACCGCAACCAGTTCGTCCGTTTTGGGGTCCAGACGGGTTTTCAGTTCCTCGCCCTTGATCACGATACGGCCCGAATTAGGCGTTTCCAGAAAGTTGATGCAACGCAGAAACGTACTTTTACCCGAACCACTGGAACCGATCAGGCTGATGACATCGCCCGGCTCCGCGCTGAGAGAGACTCCCTTGAGGACCTCCAGGGAGCCATAGCGTTTGTGAATATTCTCGATGAGCAGGTTGGGCATGGAAAGCGGTATCGTATTGAAAATAAAAAAGACCGGCGCGACGCGGCAGAGGGGATTACAGCACAGACTGGCCGCCAGGCAAATCATTCACGTTGTGGTTTTCCCGTACAAATCTGTGGGTCTAAACGGATTTGCGCGCATTTCTGGGTTTATGATGCAGTCTTTCCCGCAGCCCTGATCGGGCTAAGGGCGCAGCGTAAGCCGCGTTTTAGCCAAGCTTAGGTGTCCGTTTTTAGGGGACCTGTTTCTAGAGAGTGTTGTCATGAAAAAAGTGGTCCGTGCCAAGCTGCATGGTATCAAGGTGACCGGTGCCGACTTGAACTATCACGGGTCGATCACCCTGGATCCGGAAATCTGCGAACAAGCGGGCATTTTACCCATGGAGTTTGTGGAAATCTGGAATAAGGACAGTGGTGCCCGTATTTCTACCTACGTAATCTTCGGTGAGCCCGGTTCGCGTTGCGTGGTTCTGAACGGCGCGGCGGCCCGTACCTGTCAGAAAGGCGATACCGTCATCATCTGCGCAACCGAATACGTGATGAACTCCGAAGACCTGTATTCCCTGCGCCCTACCGTGCTGACCTTCACGCCGGAAAACGAAGTGGATGAAGTCATGCACTACGAAGTGGCCAAGACCGCCCAGCGCGATTACGACTTCCGCGTGGTGCGCGACGACCGCCCTCGCGGTGCCGAGCGCCCACTGGCCCGTGTCGACGTGGACGCCCTGTCCGCTGACCTGCGCTCCCGTGGCCTGGACGATCGCGCCATTGCTGACATTTTGTCCTGCCATCTGGCCGATTTCGCGCCTGCGAACCAGAATTGATGTTCTTGTGGCGGGCCGCAATGGCCCGGCTGCTAACGAGAACATCATGACCCTGGGTATTTTCCAGCCTGGTTTTCCGACAAGGAAAGGTGTGTTGCTAAAGAATAATCAGCGGTAAAAAAACGCTGCAGCCACTGCCAAAGGCAGTAGCTGCAGCGTTTTTTACATCAGGCCTGATCGCGCCCTTCTTCTACTGCATGACAAGCCACTTCTTGCGGCCCGGTTTGCAGCAAAGCCGGGGCTTCGCGGCGGCAGCGATCATTGGCTAGTGGGCAGCGTGGGTGGAAGGTACAGCCTGATGGCGGGTTCAGCGGATTAGGGACTTCACCCGCTACCGGAATGCGGCTTTTGCCCGCCCCGCTCATGTCAGGAATAGCTCCCAGTAGCATCCGGGTGTAGGGATGGCGAGGCTGTGCGAACAAATCGTCGCGTGGCGCAATTTCCACAATCCGGCCCAAATACATGACGCCAACCCGATCGGCCACGTGGTGCACCACGGCCAGATTGTGCGAGATGAACAGATAGGTCAGCCCCAGTTCGCGCTGTAAATCCTTCATCAGGTTCAGTACCTGTGCCTGCACTGACACGTCCAGCGCCGAGGTGGGCTCGTCACAGACGATGAATTCGGGTTGCAGAGCCAGCGCACGGGCAATGGAGATACGCTGGCGCTGGCCACCGGAGAACTGGTGCGGATAACGCTGGGAGTCGCTGGGGTTCAGGCCCACTTGCGTCAGCAGTTCGGCCACTTTGGCGTCTTGCTGGGCGCGGCTCATGTCGGTGTGCGTAACCAGTGGCTCGGCAATGATGCGGCCCACGCGCCAGCGCGGATTCAGGCTGGCATACGGGTCCTGAAAAATCATCTGACGGCGCTTGCGCATGGCCTTCTGGCTAGCTTTGTCCATGGATTTCAGGGACTGGCCGTCAAACAGAATCTCGCCGCGTGTCAGCGAATACAGGCCCGTCAGCAAACGGGCCACGGTGGATTTTCCACAGCCGGACTCACCCACCAGCGCCAGGGTTTCACCCTTGTTCAGGGTGAAGCTGACGCCATCGACCGCGCGCAGGTTTACTTTGGGTTTGCGGTAGACCAGACGTTCCAGCAAGGGCGGGGACACATCGAACCAGCAGGCAGCGTCCTTGACGTGGACCAGGGCTTGTTTAGGGGCGTTCATGCGGACTCCTGTGCATGCAGCCAACAGGCCGCCTGTGTTTGTGGGGGAACAGGCATCAGCTCGGGGCGTTCGACCAGGCAGCGATCAAACCGGCGATCACAACGCGGATTGAAGGCACAGCCGGGTGGGATGGCGTTCAGGCGCGGCATGCTGCCGGGGATTTGCTCCAGGCGCTCCAGCCCGGCGTGCAAATTGGGGATGGAACGCATCAAGCCACGGGTATAGGGGTGGCTGGGTTTTTGGATCACGTCCTGTACCGGGCCGATCTCGATAATGCGACCGGCGTACATCACGGCCACGCGGTCGGCGGTCTCGGCAATCACCCCCATATCGTGGGTAATCAGCATGACCGAGGTGCCTTGTGAGCGACAGAGCTTTTTCAGCAGGTCGATAATCTGCGCCTGAATGGACACGTCCAGTGCAGTGGTAGGTTCGTCCGCCACGATCAGCTTGGGCTCGGCCGCCAGTGCCAGCGCAATCACCACCCGTTGACGCATACCGCCAGAGAACTGATGCGGATAGTGGTCGATACGCTCGCGTGCTGCAGGAATGCCAGTGGCTTCCAGCAATTCGATGGCGCGTTCCTGTGCCTGTTTCCAGGACAGGGGCAGGTGCGTGACGATGGTTTCGGCCAACTGATGGCCCACGGTATAAAGCGGGTTCAGTGAAGTCAGCGGGTCCTGGAAGATTGCGCCAATCTTGCGGCCACGAATCGTGCGCATCTGGTCCTGGTTCAGGTTGTCGATGCGCTCGTCTTCCAGCAGGATCTGGCCGCCGCTGATGCGACCGGGGGCATCGAGCAAACCAATAATGGAGGAACCCGTCAGGGATTTACCGGCGCCCGATTCGCCCACCACACCCAGCACTTCACCGGGGGCGATGGAAAAGGACACATGATCCAGGGCTTGGAGCACCCCACGCCGGGTCGGAAATTCGACACACAGGTCTTGGACAGTTAAGAGTGCAGTCATGGCTTAGCTCAATTTTGGGTTCAGGGCGTCACGCAACCAGTCGCCCAGGAGGTTGACCGACAGCACCAGCAGCACCAGCATCAGGCCAGGGAAAATCGTGATCCACCATTCGCCCGAGAACAGGAAGTCGTTACCGACCCGGATCAGGGTGCCCAGGGAGGGCGAGGTGGCCGGTACGCCAACGCCCAGAAAGGACAGCGTGGCTTCGGTAATGATGGCCGTGGCCAGATGCACGGTGGCCAGCACCAGCACGGGGCCCATCACATTGGGCAGCACATGACTGAACATGATGCGCGGCGAGGACACGCCAATGACGCGGGCAGCCTGCACGTATTCACGGTTTTTCTCCACCAACGTGGAGCCGCGCACGGTACGGGCATATTGCGGCCAACCGGCCAGTGCAATGGCCCCGATCAGCACCGGGAAGGCGACCACATCGTGCATGCTCAAGGGGAACACAGCACGGGCCACCCCGTCGATCAGCAAGGCAATCAGAATGGCTGGGAAGGACAACTGCACATCGGCCACACGCATGATGAAGGCATCAACACGGCCACCGGAGTAGCCGGCCAGCAGGCCCAGCACAATGCCGACCACCATGGACAGAGCCACCGAGGCCAGACCGATCAGCAAGGAGGTGCGCGTTCCGTACAACAGGGCCGAATACAGATCACGCCCCTGGCTGTCTGTTCCCAACCAGTATTGAGGCGAACCGTTTTCCGACCAGGCCGGGGCCAGCAAGGCGTCCATTAGGTCGATAGAGGTCAGATCGAACGGGTCGTAAGGAGCCACCCAGCGGGCACCCAGCGCGCCGATAAACAGCAGCAAAGCCATGATGGTGGCCGCGATGGCCACGGGGGAATGACGCCAGGACCAGACCAGATCGCTATCCCAGGCGTTTTTCAATTTAGCGAACATATTAGTGCCCCTTGGCGCCCGACAATTGGGTGCGCAGACGTGGATCGACCAGGAAGTACAGCAGGTCTACCAGCAGGTTGATCACAACAAATACCAGGGCAATCAGACAGAGGTAGGCCGCCATCACGGGGATATCGGCAAATTGCACGGCCTGGATAAACAGCAGACCCATGCCCGGCCATTGGAAAACGGTTTCCGTCACGATGGCAAAGGCGATGATGCCGCCCAGTTGCAGCCCTGTGATGGTGATCACCGGCACCATGGTGTTTTTCAGGGCGTGACCAAAGTGGATGGCACGTTGCGACAAGCCACGGGCACGCGCAAATTTGATGTAGTCGGCGCGCAGCACTTCCAGCATCTCCGAGCGCACCAGACGCAGGATCAGCGTGAGCTGGAACAAACAGAGCGTGATGGCGGGCAGGATCAAATGCTTGATGCCGTCCCAACTAAGCAGGCCGGTACTCCACCAGCCAAACTTCAGGACTTCTCCCCGGCCATAGCTGGGCAGCCAGCCCAATTGCACGGAGAAGATCAGGATCAGCAAAATACCGATCAGGAAGGTGGGCAAGGATATTCCCAGCAGGGAAAAGGCCAGAATGCTTTGTGCCATGAAACCATTGCGCTTCAAGGCGGTGTAGACGCCCAGCGGCAGGCCGATCAGCAAGGCCAGGATGGCGGCCACCACGGATAGTTCTACGGTGGCAGGCAGGCGGTCTTTGAGCAGAGTGGAAACCGGTTGGGCTTGCCGCAGGGACAGGCCAAATTCGCCTTGTACAGCCTGAGACACAAAGCGTCCGAATTGCACGGGGGCGGGTTGGTCCAGCCCCAGGCTGGCACGCAGTTCCACGCGATCTTGTTCGGTGGCGTCCTGGCCCAGCATGATGGTGACCGGGTCACCAATGTAGCGGAACAGCACAAAAGCCAGAAGGCTGACCGTCAGCATCACCAGAACAGCCTGGATCAGACGGCGAATAATAAATACCAGCATAGGCGGTCTCCTGGTAGAGCGCGAGGATCACTCGCGACCAGTGTCGTCCTTAATGTGTAGAAAGGGCCCGGTAAGGGGGGCTGGTGTAGAAACGAATGACTACAGCGTAATGGGAACCGGCCCCGCTGGGAGGCGGGGCCGGGATGGAGGAAAAACTTAGTCGACGGTGGTCCATTGAGCCAGCATGCGGTTGTCCGCACGGTGAATCACGTTGACCTTCTTGGCCATGGCCCAAGGAATGATCTGGTCATGCAAAGGAATATGACCCACTTCCTTGGCATGGATTTCCAGAACCTTGTGGATGGCGGCATCGCGCTTGGCGGTGTCGGTTTCAGTCTTGATCTGGTCGATCAAGGCGTCCACTTCGGCGTTCTCGTAACCACCAAAGTTAAAGGAGCCGTCCGCGCCCTCGCCCTTGCTGCGAATCAGGCTTTGCAAGGTGTACAGCGCGTCAAAGGTCGGCACGCCCCAGCCAAACATATAGGCGCTGGAGTCAAAGCTTTGTACTTTGGGGAAGTAGGTAGCGCGTGGCATGGCGTTCAGGTTGGCTTTCACGCCGACCTTGGCCCACATGCCCACGATGGCCTGGCAGATGGCTTCATCGTTGATGTAGCGGTCGTTCGGGCAATCCAGGGTGAAGGTCAGGGAATTGTCGTAACCGGCTTCTTTCAGCAGTTCCTTGGCGCGATCCTGGCTGTAAGGCAGGCGCTGGGCCAGTTCCTTGGTGTAGCCGTGAACCTGGGGGGCCACCATGGTGCCGGTGGGGGCGGAGGAACCGCGCATCACGGCTTTCTTGATGGCTTCAATGTCGATGGCCACATACAGGGCTTCACGCACACGCTGATCAGCAAAGGGGTTCTTGCCCTTGATGCTGCTGTACTTCAACTCGGGATTCTTCTGGTCCAGTCCCAGGTAGATGGTGCGGTACTCGTTGCCTTCCACAATTTTGGTTTGCTGGCGCAGACGCTGCAAATCCTGCGCAGGCGGGTCCAGAACCAGGTCCACTTCGCCAGACAGCAAGGCGGCGGTACGGGTGGCGTTCTGCTTGATAGGTACGTAGATCACTTCGGTGACGTTACCCACCTTGTTGCCCTTGTTCCACCATTCTTCGTTTTCCACAAAGACGGTACGCACGTCCACTTCACGCGATTTCAGCTTGTAAGGGCCGGTGCCGTTGGTGTTGCGAGCCGAGTAGGTTTCTTCGTTCTTGTTGAAGTCCTGGGGCTGGGTCACATTGTGTTTTTCAGACCAGGCTTTGTTCATGATGAACACGCTGGTCAACTGACGCAGCAAGACCGGGTTGGGGGCGGAGGTAATGATGTCCACCGTCTTGTCGTCCACTTTTTCAGCCTTGACGATGCCGTTCACGTAGGCTTTGAAGTTGGACGTGGGTGCCATGGCGCGCTCAACGGAGAACACTACGTCATCGGCGGTAAAGGGAGCGCCATCGTGGAATTTCACCCCTTCGCGCAGCGTAAAGCGCCACACAGTCGGTTCGCGTTGTTCCCAGGCCGTTGCCAGGCTGGGCACAATCTGGAAATCCTTGTCGTAGTCCACCAGCGCCTCATAGATATACATGCTGCCTGTGATCGTGAGGTTTTCGTTCTGTGCGTGTGGGTCCAGGGTCATGAAGTCGCCCTGGCTGGACCAGGTTAGCGTTTTGCTGTGGCCTACCATGGGCAGGGCGACCAGAGCTGCCAGCGCAGCAGCCAATACTGTTTTTTTCATGAAAACCTCCTGTTGGGATGCTTGGTGTCGGCTGATAGAGAGGCTGCATAGTAACCGGGCGCTTGTTGCCGATTCAATACGTAGTTTCAGCCTGTCGTCAGCTTAATGATGTTTAGTGATTTATATCATCTTGGCGCTTATTTGGTTGCTCTCAGTGGATCGCCGACTTGTCGCTATAATGGTGTACATATATACAGTTAACAGGCTGATCAAGGTGGCGGCACAAGAAGAAAACCCCCTGGAGCGGCGTATCGCTCATGTGGATATGGATGCGTTTTATGCCTCGGTAGAGCTGCTGCGCTACCCGCATTTGCGCGGCCGCCCCGTGGTGATTGGCGGGCGCAGTGCCGATACCCCGCGCCAATTGCCCGATGGTCGCTGGCAACATGCTCGTCTGGCGGATTATGTCGGGCGCGGGGTAGCCACGACCTCGACCTACGAAGCCCGTCAGTTGGGTGTGTTCTCGGCCATGGGTTTAATGAAGGCGGCCCAACTGGCTCCCGATGCCATCTTGCTACCGGCCGATTTTCAAGCCTACCGTCATTATTCGCGCTTGTTTAAACAGGCCGTGGCCACGGTCTCGGACCATATTGAGGATCGGGGTATTGATGAGATCTATGTGGACCTTAGCCATAAAACCGAAGACAGCCACGAACTGGCCGAGCAGATCCGCCAGGCCGTGAACCAGGCCACGGGCCTGACCTGTTCGGTAGGCATCACGCCCAACAAGCTGCTCTCCAAAATTGCCTCGGAGCTGAACAAGCCCAATGGCGCCTGTGTGCTGACCATGGACGATGTGCCTACCCGCATCTGGCCGCTGGCTGTGGGCAAGATCAATGGCATTGGTCCCAAGTCCGTCGTGAAACTGATGGAGATGGGCATACAGAAGATTGGGGAGCTGGCCGCCACACCTGCAGAACAATTGCAGGAACAGTTTGGCCTGCGCTACGCACAATGGCTGATGGCCGTGGCTCAAGGCCAGGACGAGCGCCCCTTATCCACCGATCGCACGCCCAAGTCGATCAGTCGTGAAACCACCTTCGAGCGTGATCTGCACGTGCGCATGGATCGGTCTCGCCTGTCCGCCGCGCTGGAGTCCTTGTGTGAAAAATTGGAGCAGGATTTACGCAAATCCGCCATGTGCGCCCACACCATCGGCATCAAGCTGAAATTCGAGGACTTCAAAACCGTGACGCGCGACCTGTCTCTGCCCGCTCCGGTACTGGCGGCGGATGCCATTCTGGCTGCCGCCCGCCAGAACTTGAAACGTGCCGTGCTGGACAGACGTTTGCGCTTGCTGGGGGTGAAAGCCAGTGCCCTGCTGCCTATCAGTGAAATGCCGCAGGAGCAGCCCCGGCAACTGGATCTGGACGGCTTGTTCTGATTCACAACTAGGCAGACCAGCGGCATATCAATATAATGAGACTCATTCTTATTTAAGTCTCAGGATAGTCGCCCGTGAACGAGCGCCCCACCGAAGTGATAACCGTCGCTCAGATGCAGCAACACATGCATGTGCTGTATTGCCAGCACCGTGGCTGGCTGCATGATTGGCTGCGGCGACGTTTGGGCTGTTCTCAGCATGCGGCCGATCTGGTGCATGACGCGTATGTGCGTGTCATGAGCTCGGGTCGTATTCCCGGTCCGGAGCAGGCCCGCCCTCACCTGATGCAGATTGCCAAGGGCCTGGTCATTGATCGCTACCGCCGTCAGCAAATTGAGCAGGCTTATCTGGATGCCTTGGCGCATATGCCGGAACCAACCGCGATCTCTCCTGAAGAGCGTGCCCTGACTTTGGAAGTGCTGCTGCGCATTTGTGCTGCCTTGGATGAGTTACCCAGCCGTGTTCAACACGTGTTTTTGCTGTCGCGCTACGAGGGTCTGACCTATTCGGCCATTGCCCAGCGTCAGGGCATTGCTGTGGCGACAGTACGCAAGTACATGCTGCAGGCCACTCAAGCCTGTTTTGCCGTGATGGCTGATCTGGACGCGAGCGCCCTGCCGTGAGCCCACCCCGTCCCGCTATGAATCCCGTTGATGCTCAGGCTCTGGAATGGCAAGTCGTGTTTTGGTCCGGTGAAGTGCAAGAGCACGAACAGCGGGACTTTCAGATCTGGCTGGCTGCCGACCCCTTGCATGAACAGGCCTGGGCCCGTATCCAGCAGTTTGGTCAGCACATGCAGCTAGCGCCGCAAGCGGTGGCGTCCCAGGTGTTGCAAGCCGGTTTGTCTGCTCAGGCCGTACAGCGGCGTCGTGCCATTTTGCGCAGCTTCTTGCTGCTGGCGTGTGGTGGGCTGGGCAGTTATGGCGTGAGCCGCAGCCCCCAGTGGGCGGCCTGGAGTGCGGATTACCGCACCGCAACAGGCCAGCGTAAAGAACTGACGTTGCCTGATGGCACCTTGCTGGCCCTGAATACGGCCAGTTCCTTGAACGTTCAATACAGCGATACGCAGCGCAGTGTCGTCTTGCTGGGTGGCGAGATCTTGATCAGCACAGCATCCGACCCGCAAGTTCGCCATCGGCCTTTTGTGGTGCAGACCCCCGAGGGGGAGGTCCAGGCGCTGGGTACCCGTTTCCTGGTGCGTCATTGGTCTGCCATGGCGCGTGTCTCTGTCCAGGTTTATGAAGGGGCGGTAGAGCTGCGCCCTCGCCACGCCGCTCAGTACACACGCTTGCAGGCGGGTCAGCAGGCTCTGTTCAACAAGCAGCAAAGCTATACCCCAGAACCGGCCAATGAGCAGACCAGTGCCTGGCAGCGTGGTCTGTTGGTGGCAGAACGCCGGCGTCTGGGTGATTTCCTGGCAGACGTCGCGCGCTATCGGCCTGGAGTCTTGCGGTGTGACCCGGCCGTGGCTGGGTTGATGATTTCGGGCGTTTACCCCTTGCAGGATACGGACGCGATTTTGCAATCGGTGTCGCAGGCCTTGCCCGTGCAGGTACGGATGATGACACCGTATTGGGTCACGGTTTCGGCGTTGGCGTAGCACTTTTTGATTCTCGTTCGGGATACATGCAAAGGCCCGGTTTTTGTTCCGGGCTGCTTATTCCAGAAAGAGAGAAGCCATGTTGATTAAATCCATGCGTCCTGCGGCCCGGCCCGGACGTGTCACTATTGCCCGTTTAGCTCTGGGGCCTTGCCTGCTGGCAGTATGTCTGGCAGGCACCTTGTCGATGTCCAGCGTTCGGGCTCAAAGCCTGGGCAGTCAGCCAGTGAGTGATGACATTGCTGCAGGCACGCTGGATCAGGTCTTGAATCAGTTTGCGGCGCGTAGTGGGTTTTTACTGGCGATTGATGCGTCCCTGACGGCTGGCAAGACCAGCACGGGGCTGAAAGGGGCCTACACGCCGGAACAGGGTTTACGGCAGATTTTGCAAGGCAGCGGTCTGGAAGCCGTGGCGGATGGTCGTGGTTATCGTTTGCGTGCGGTGCCTGGCTTGAGCACACGCAGTCATGAGGAGCTGGAAGCGGTACGTGTGCAGGCTCAACGCGAAAGCGCAACCGGCCCCGCGAATGGTTTGCTGGCAACGCGCAGCGCAACGGCGACCAAGAGCGATGCGGCCATCATGGACACGCCGGCCTCGGTCGCCGTCGTGACGCAGCAGCAGATCGAATCTCAAGCTACACGCACGGTGGGCGAGGCCTTGCGCTATGTGCCAGGAGTGGCGGTGGAGTTTGATGGGGTCGATTCGCGTTTTGACACCATGTCCTTGCGTGGCTTCAATGCAGATTCAGTGGCGTGGCTGGACGGCGTAAAACTGGCCGGTGGTAGCGGTGCGGGCAATAACTGGACCTTGCCGCAGGTTGATCCTTTCATGCTGGAGCGCATTGAAGTCCTGAAGGGGCCAGCCTCGGTCGTGTATGGGCAAGTAGTGCCGGGCGGCATGGTCAATATGGTCAGCAAGCGGCCGACTCACGTGGAGCAACGCAATATTGAATTGACCTTGGGGGCTCCGCGTCAGCTACGTGGCAGTGTGGATCTGGGCGGTGCATTGGGTCAGGATGGTGTCAGTGCCTGGCGTGTGCTGGCACTGAGCTCCGATACGGAAAGCCGCACTGATCATGTCAAGCGTAAACGTCAGTTGCTGGCCCCGTCCGTGACCTTGCCGCTGGGCGAGAACGGTGAAATTGTCCTGATGGGATCAATCCAGCGGGACCGTGGCGGCAGTGACTATATGTGGTTGCCCGCCTACGGCACCTTGTTTGACAACCCCAATGGCAAAATCCCCCTGTCGCGTTTTATCGGCGAGCCGCATTTCGACCGCTATGACCGCGATCAGGATATGGCTGGCTGGGCAGCGGTCTACGACATCAACGACAACTGGACACTGCGCCAGAACTTGCGCGTGCAACGCATCAAGTCCGTGATGGAGTCGGTAACCAGCGATATGTATTCTTTTGACGACCCCAGTGAAGGCGGTTGGGATTGGCGCACGCTGGAGCGTTACGCCAACCGTGGCACAGGAACGTCGCGCTCTTTGGGTGTGGACACGCAGTCCGAATGGCGCTGGAACCTGGGGGAGGCCGAGCACACCGTGCTGCTGGGGCTGGACTATTACCGGGGCACCTTTGATGCCCGCCGTCAGACAGCCTCGGTAGGACCGGAAGGCAGCGGTGGTTTGCTGGATTTGTATGACCCAGAGTATGGCGCAACGATCGGGCCTTTTACGACCCTGAGCGAAGTCAGCAACCGACGTCATCAGACTGGCGTGTATCTGCAAGACCAGGTGTCCTGGGGTAATTGGCGCCTGGTCGCTGGCCTGCGTCAGGATTGGTCCTCCGTCAGTGGTACCAGCCGCCGCCGGGCCGGAGAGGATGATCTGGGCCAGAGCGACAAGGCCACCACGGGTCGATTGGGTGCCTTGTATCGCTTTGAGTCGGGTTGGGCGCCGTATATCAGCTATGCCACCTCGTTTGAGCCTGTTGCCGGTGTGACGGCAGAGGGTGTGGCCTTCCGGCCCATGAAAGGCAAGCAGACCGAAGTGGGTGTCAAGTATCAGCCTGATGGCGCGAACTGGATGGCCAGTGCCGCTGTGTTTGATCTGCGCCAGACCAACAGGCTGACGGATGACCCGGTTCACGGCTTTCCGGACCAGGTGCAAACTGGAGAGTTGCGCTCACGCGGCCTGGAGTTGGCTCTTACCGGCCGTCTGTCACCTAACTGGTCTGTGATAGGCAGTTATTCCTTCCTGGACACCAAAGTGCTTAGCAGTGAGATCCCTGAAGAACAGGGCAAACCGGCCTTGTATACGCCGCGTCATCAAGCCGCCTTGTGGGTGGACTACACCTTTACCGGGCGCACAGCGTTGGCGGGCACCGTGATGGGGCTGGGGATTCGTCATGTGGGCTCGTCTTACGGCGGGGATATCGAAGTGGCCGGTGGTGGTTACGCCAGCCTGCGCATTCCAGCGCATACCGTGGCGGATTTCCGGATGGCGACGCAGTTGGGCTGGATTTCGCCTGAGCTCAAGAACAGCGAGCTTGCTTTGAATGTGACCAATATTGCCGACAAACAGTACGTCAACGGTTGCGGTTCCTTGTGGACTTGCGGTTGGGGTCTGGGTCGACAGGTGTCCTTAACTTTTTCAGGACGATTCTGATGAGAAGACTGATAGGGCTAGCCTTGCTGGGCCTGGGTATGAGTGTCAATGCACAGGCCAGCACCTTGCTAAAACCGGGTTGCGCCTGGACCTTGTTGAACCCGGAACAAGGGGAACGCACAGGAAGCTGGGGCTGGGCGGATCTGGACAAGCGGCAGTATATCGACGAACACACCCGCTTTAATCTGGCCTCCCTGTCCAAGCAGTTCACCGCCCTGGCCGTCCTGCTGTTGGTTCAGGATGGAAAATTGGCTCTGGATGAACCCTTGGCCCGGTATTGGCCGGACCTGCCCGGAGAACTGGGCACACCCACCGTGCGACAAGTCCTGCATCATACCGGCGGTTTGCCGGATTACATCGAGCCTTTGTATCAAGCAGGCCGCGAGTACGAGACGGTCACCGTGCCAGATACGCTGGAGATTCTGGCCGCTCATCCCGTTTTGCGCTTTACACCGGGTGAGCGGTTTGAATACAGCAATACTGGGTATTTTCTGCTGGCTCAACTGGTGGAGCGGGTCAGCGGCCAGCCCCTGACCCAGTTTTCCCAACGCTATATTTTTGAACCTTTGGGTATGGACGAGACTGCGATTGTGGATCGCTACCCATCTGTGTTGCCGCAACTGGCGCGTGGCTATCGGGTCAAGGACGGACAGGTACAAAGCAGTGAGTCCAGTTGGGAGCAGACGGGTGATGGGCAAGTGCACAGCAGTGCAGCAGATATGTGGCGCTGGTTGCAGCACCTGGAGCAGGACACGGTCTTGCAGAGCCCGGAGGGGCAGCCGCTGATGGGGCTGCGTAGTCTGCTGACACAATCGGCCCCGACCGAACCCAAGGATAATTACCAGTTCGGACTGGAAACCGTGCAACTGGGTGAAGGCTATGCCGCCTGGGGGCATGGCGGTGGCTGGGCGGGCTATCACAGCTTCATGGCCTACTCGCCGGAGCGCCGTCAGGGGGCGGTGGTGATGTGTAACGCCATTCATTGGGATGTGAGGGCCATGGCCGAGCGCCTGTTGCAGACCGGTATCGGGCAGTTGGAGCCTATGGTGTATCGACCTTGATGGCATGACTTGCCCGGAGCCATGTTTAATACGGCAGCGTAGCACCGGGAAACAAGCCTTCAGGCTTCAAGCAAAACAGCGCGGCTCCTGTTGATACGTCAGGAGCCGCGCTGTTTTTGCATCAACTTGTACCAGAAAAGGGACAATCCACAGCCAGATCGCTATTGTCCCAGGCATAAGCGTCCTGCTGGGGGTGTGCTGCGTTAGAATGAATCGTCCAGCCGCCGGGCTGGTTTATTTTTTCTTCTTTCATTTTCATCAAGGTTTGCCGTTATGGAATTCGATCGGGCCGGTGTACGTGCATTAATGGAAATTACCCAGCGTCCGGAGTTGGTCTTTGTGCGAGGAGAGGGTTCCTGGCTGCAAGATCACAACGGCAAGCGATACCTGGACACCGTCCAGGGTTGGGCCGTGAATGCGCTGGGCCACAGCCCTGCCAACGTGATCAAGGCGATCACCGAACAAGCGTCCAAATTGATCAACCCCTCGCCTGCGTTCTACAACGAGCCCTCTATCGAGCTGGCCAAGCGCATCGTGGAACACTCCTGCTTTGATCGCGTGTTCTTTGCCAACAGCGGTGGTGAAGCCAACGAAGGCGCCATCAAGCTGGCACGCAAATGGGGTCAGATCAACAAGAACAACGCTTACAAGATCATTTCTTTTGAGCACTCTTTCCATGGCCGTACTCTGGCTACCATGTCCCTGTCCGGCAAACCCGGCTGGGATCGCATGTTTGCGCCTCAGGTCGAGGGCTTTCCCAAAGCCAAGCTGAACGATCTGGAATCCGTGCGCGCGCTGATCGACGATCAAACCGTGGGCATCATGCTCGAACCCGTACAGGGCGAAGCCGGTGTTATTCCCGCGACCGTGGAGTTCATGAAGGGTCTGCGCGCTCTGGCTGACGAGCATAAGCTGCTGTTGATCGTGGATGAAGTGCAAACCGGCATGGGCCGTACCGGCACCTTGTTTGCCTACGAACACTCGGGCATCCGTCCTGACATCATGACCTTGGGTAAAGGTATTGGTGGTGGCGTGCCGCTGTCGGCACTGTGCGCGCGCGAGGAAATCTCTTGCTTTCAGCCGGGTGATCAAGGCGGTACCTACAACGGTAATCCCTTGATGACCGCCGCGGGCGTGGCGGTGTTTGACGAGTTGACCGCTCCCGGTTTCCTGGATTCGGTTAACGCCCGTGCCAAGCAATTGTCTGAAGGCTTGCTGGCTATCAGCGCCAAGTGGGGTATGGATGGTGAGCGTGGTGACGGTCTGCTGCGTGCCCTGATTCTGGATCAGGATGATGGCCCGGAGATTGTCGCGGCGGCCCGCGACCGCGCTCCAGAAGGGATGTTGCTGAACTCGCCTCGCCCTAACCTGCTGCGTTTCATGCCAGCCTTGAACATCACGGCCGACGAAATCGACCTGATGCTGGCCTGGCTAGACGAAATTCTGGTCAAGGTTCGCGGTTAAGCGGCCTGCGCGTTGTAAAAAAAATCCGCCTTCGGGCGGATTTTTTTTGGTCTTTGCCCCAACGGGTTTGTGTACCTGTCACAAAGCGGACAAGGGGGCGGTGGGTATCAACATGCTCTGGGTAAGGGGGACATTGACACTGTTTCCAAATGGGCTTTCAGAGCGGCAGCCACTAATTCCGGGTGGGAAATATGCATACCGTGGCCTGCCCCTGCGACGCTGCGAATAGTGGCGCGTGGTACTAGTTCGGAAATTTTCTGAACGACTGCCGTGTAGGCGGGTAGCGTCGCGCTGCCGGTTAAGAGTGTCGTCTGACCGGGGAACGTGGCCAAGGCGCTGACATTGACCGCCAAGCGATCCGGGTCGCGGAACTGGTCCAGCCATGTGTGTGCGTTGGACAGGATGGTAGCGCGGGCCTGCGAGTCAAATACTTCACGCCAGGCTCGGTCTCCGAAGGCGACTTTTTCGATGAAAAGTTTTGCGCCTGCTTCGATCTGTCCCTGCTCTATCAGTATGGCAGCTTGTTTCATCAAATTGCTTGCCTCCAGTCTGAGAGCTTCGTTTTCGTCTTGCAGAAGGCTGAAAACCGGGGGCTCCAGCAACATCAGCGAACTGACCCGCTCCGGGTGGCGGCTGGCCAGAACAATAGAGACATTGGCGCCATAGGAGTGTCCGAGGACATGGGCTGTTGGCAGGTTCAGATAGTCCAGAAGTGCAATGACATCGGCGACATCGTCGCTCAGGCGGCCTTGACCTTTGGGCGCAGAGCTTTGGCTGTGGCCACGGCGGTCGTAGCGCAGGAGCGTGTGCTCAGAGAGGCTGTTGGCCACCCCGTTCCAGCTTTGGTGATCATCCCATGAACCATGTATACAAATGATGGGGGTGTTGTCGTTTATAGGGTGGTGGAGATAGGCGAGGCTGAAATCCTGAAAATTCATTTTTTTCATTATATTCCGCATGCTTAAGCGTCCTTGTTACTGTTTTTAGGTGATTTGGATAAAACATGAAGCACGGCCTAGAATTGTAGATAGTATACCAAAATGCAGAATTGTAATTTAATGGAGGCATTCCTGTCTTGCTTGGCCTATGGGCAGCAATAGGGGTGAACAAGTGATCGCAGAATGGCGAGTACGGATCCTCGAAGAGCCGCCTCTTATTGTCCGGGGAGCAATGAAGGACAAAGCGACTGCCAGAACGGGATAATCCGCTGCTGTGTTGTGCCAGAGCTGGATAGTTCGGTGCCAAATGACTTTATAGAATAAAAATCAGCCAATCCGGGGGGATTGGCATCCGACTGTGTTACACACGCAGCGGTTTCTATTTCTATGAGAGAGACAAGTCATGACCCAAAACAGCACCCCACCCTACATCGAGATCGAAAAGCGCATCGATAAGGTACGCGATGAATACGCTCTGGTTGAAGGCCACTTCGATACATCTGAGGAAACCTCCCCCTGGATTCCTTTCGGCCCTAATATCTGGCTGCGTCACCTGAGCTTTGATATTCGCAACAACACCTCGGTACACATCATGCGTGCCGACAAGGGCGGTTCCCTGGGTCGTCACCGTCACCGCGCTGTGGTGACCGGCTACATCCTGTCCGGTAGCCTGCGTTACGAGGAATACGATTGGGTGGCTCGCGCTGGCCATTACATCCATGAAAGCCCCGGCCGCACTCACACTCTGGTGTCGGACGAAGGCATGGAAACCCTGTTCCATCTGGGCACGCCCATCGAGTTCCTGGACGAGAACGACAACATTCTGGAAATCATTGATGTGTTCTGGATGATCGACCATTACACCAGCTACTGTAAGAAGCACAATCTGCCCATCAACCAGTCCATGTTCATCTAAGACTGTTTGAGGCTTGTGTGCCGTGTCTGCCCCGTTTGATGGGGCAGCTCCTTGAAGCGTTGCTGGTAGTAGGCAGAAAACCGCCCCAGATGCCCAAAGCCATGCGCCAGTGCCACCTCGGTGACCTTGGGGCGGGGGCGGCTTTGTAGTGCTTGATGCGCGGCGTCCAGACGCAGATTGCGTACCCAATTCATGGGGGACTGCTTGTAGTGACGGCGGCACAGCAGATGCAGGAAGCGGGGACTCACACCCGCTGCCTGAGCCAGATCATTCAGTGAGATGGTGTTGTGCACATGGGCCAGCACATAGTTTTTAGCCTGGAGCAGACGTATCTGCCCTGCTCTGGCTGCGGCTCCCATGGACTCATCCACCAGAGCCTGCACAGCCTGTTCATCAGCGGGATGACACAGCAGGAACAAAGCCAGGCTGCTTTCAATATGCTGCGTCCAGCTCGCAAGACGATCGTTGTTTTGCGTGGGGAGTAAAAGCAGGTGCTGGATGAGGTTGGCCCATTGCGGGCCCATACAGGGGTCCAGCTTGTAAACACAGCCCCGTGTCATGCCCTCTTGTGCCAGCGTCTGATGGCCCACGCCATCAAACAGGCTGTAGGGGATTTTCACAATCAGTTGTTCACAACCGGCCTGCCACAAGGTGCGCACATGATGGCAGGGAGACACCACCGCAATATCGCCGGGATAGGCTGTTAGTTTGTGATGGCCATCGCTGATGAATTCGGCCGTACCTTGCAAGGGCATTTGCACCAGACAGAAGTCCCCGAAGGCATCGGCCTGGATTTCCACCTCGGCACCGTAGCCCAGTCGCATCAGGCTGATCTGATCAATATCGCGGCGGTACAGGCTGGTGTTGATGCGCCCGCGCCCCCAATGCAGGGCATGCCGGGAAATGGCCCGGCTAAGTGGCTGATGAGACAGCTCGGCGCTGTGCGAATGAAAGACTGGATGACGGTACAACACCGACAGATCCAAGCCATTTTCTGCCGACATTGGGAACCCCTTGTTCCAGAGCATAAGGATGCGCGTGACCAGTGCCTAGTGTAGAAGTTGTGCGGCTGGGCGGGCATGGGGGCTATCCCTGATCGGGTCTTGGTGTTTTATAAATATTATTTATTTACAGAGAGATAGATAGTTTTATTTTTATTTAAGTTTAAAAGAAGCCATCTGTTTTTTGGTGTTGTTCTTTAGGCTTGAAGAAGTCGGCAGCAGGAGCTTATCGCCCCTGTGCTTGATCCCCTTTCAAGGTCATGACGGCGCTTTCCACCGTGGTAATCACCTTGCCGTCTTCGCGCTGGATTTCACAGCGGTAATGGCTGATGCTGCGCCCACGATGCGTGGCCCAGGCACGGGCTTGCAGTCGCTCTTGCCAGACCGGGCGCAGAAAGGTGGCTTTCAGATCAATGCTGGTAAAGCTTTCGCCTTCCTGCATCAAGGTGGAGTGGGCCGTGCCGATGGCGGCGTCCGCCAGTTCGCACAAGAGACCGCCATGCACAGTGCCTTGCTGGTTGCCGTGCAAGGTGGCGTCTGCGTCCAGTTCCAGCGTCGCGCTGGCTTCACCGATAGCCGTAATACGAAAGTTCAGCAGCCGGGAAATTGCTGTGGGGTAACGCATATGCGTGTATTCGCCCTCGGTCAGCGTGCCATCCAGTTGACGTTGCAGATACTCCAGTACAGGCAAGTGGCGAGATGAGTTTGGCATGTGGACTCCAGTAGCCGTTAGATGGCTTGTCGGTGTGTATGGGGCTGGCCTTGGGCGTGGCGTCTTGAGGATCAATGCCTTGGTCAAGGTTTTGCCCGCTTTCTTGTTTAGCTTAAAAGCGTTTGTTCTGGCGCACTTACGTTGCCAACGTAGACGACCATGCTGTGGTCAGCCCTACATAAAGGGACGAATAATCAGTTGTAGGCCCAATGCCGCCAGAAACAGCAGCAAACATTGTTTGAAGCGGCGCGGACTGATGCATACGCGGATTTTTTGCCCCAGCCACATGCCCAGTAAGGCCGGAGCAATGACCAGGGTAGACATGCCCAACTGGTGTAGCTTGAACACATCGTGCATGAACAGGCCGCTTGCCAGCGCGATGGTGGAGAGGGTGAAGGACAGTCCCAAGGCTTGCACCAGTTCGTCCTTGTCCAGATTCAGGGCCTGCAAGTAAGGTACGGCGGGCATCACAAAAACGCCGGTAATGCCAGTGACAATGCCGGTTGTCAGGCCAATCCAGGGCGTAAGCCAAGGCTCGAAACGGGGTGACACCCTCAGGGTGGGGGCGATAAGCGCATAGCCTGCGTAGACCAGCAGGGCGATGCCCAAGGCCATGCCCGAGAGCTGGGGTGAAGTCTTGGCCAACAGCGATGAACCCCATAGCGTGCCTAGAACAATGGTCAGCATCATGGGCCAGAGCCTGCGCAGCAAAGCCCACATGGACGGCCCGGCCAGGCATTGCCAGATATTGGTAATGAAGGAAGGCAACACCAGCAAAGCGGCAGCCGAAGCGGGAGACATCACCAGACCTAGCAAGCTCATGGCGACCGTAGGCAGGCCCATGCCGGTAATGCCTTTGACCATGCCCGCTACCAGGAAGGTGACGCTGATCAGAACAAGGGAAGAGAGAGATTCATACATGCCTGTATTGAAGCGTGGCAGGCAGGCGTACACAATGTGGATTTAAGGCAGTATCCTTCGGTTTATCCGAAGGGTATTCAGGAGTGGTCATGCGACTGGGTCTGGCAGATCTTCACTTGTTCTTAAGCATTGTGGATGCAGGCAGCATCACACAGGGGGCGGCACGCGCGAATCTGGCCCTGGCCTCGGCCAGCGAGCGTTTGCGTCGTATCGAGGACGATGCGGGTGTTGTCCTTCTGGAGCGTCTGCCGCGCGGAGTCGTCACTACACAAGCGGGTGAGGCTCTGGCCCACCATGCCCGTTTGATGCTGCGTCAGCATGATTTGCTCAAAGGTGAATTACAGGATTTCGCCCTTGGCGCGCGGGGGACTTTGCACCTGTATGCGAATACGGCGGCTTTAACCGAATTTCTGCCGTCGCGCTTGGCACCTTGGTTGGCACAACGGCCTAATCTGCATATCGAACTGAAAGAGCGCACCAGCACAGACATTGTGCGCACGGTGGCGGCAGGTTTGGCCCAGGCCGGTGTGGTGTCGGATGCGGTGCAGGCACCGGGGCTGGTGCTGGAGCCGGTCGCCAAGGATCATCTGGTGCTGATTATGGCGGCGGCTCATCCCTTGGCGGCGTATAGCAAATTTAGCTTGCAGGATATTCTGCATGAGCCTTTCGTGGGCCTGATGCCGGGTAATGCCTTGCAGGATCATCTGGACGAGCATGCTCGCGCTGCGGGCCATGTTTTGGCGCAGCGCATCCGCATGAAAACCTTTGAAGGGCTGTGCCAGATGGTGGCCCACGGTGTGGGCCTGGGGATTGTGCCGCAAGGTGTGGCCAGCCGCTACAAGCGTCGTCATGGCTTTGTCGTGCGGCCTTTGCGTGACGCCTGGGCCAATCGTTGCTTGTGCCTGTGTTATCAGGATTGGGATGCCCTCTCCAAACCCATGCAGCGTTTGTTGCAGCATTTGGGGTCAAGGAAGGCTTCCTGAATCCAAATTCTTTGCGGGAGCTTTATTCACTGGCTGCTTGGGTTTCAAGCAGCCAACGGGTAGATGTGAGAGGTAAGCCTCGTGTTGGTTTCCGCATTCTGGGTTGGCTTCCCGGCGGCCCGTTTCTTTTGTCGCTGGTGCTTTGTCATTCTGTTGTTTGATTAGTGGTTCTAATCCTGGAGCTTATCTTCCTGGCAGTCGCTTAGCCTCCGAGTGGAAAATGCTGACAAGGAGTGGACGGTTGGTGTCCTTATTCCAGCCCCTCTATTTTGGTAGCAACAAGTGGCTTTTGCGATTCCGCTGGTTCTGTCAAGTTGACCTTCACTCCAATATCAGCCGGTTTTGCGTAGTGCAGGCTGCTGGTCACCAAGGCATTTACACCCGTTGCGGCATAGGCGGCTGCGTTACCGGCATGAATCCCGCCTGCAGCCAGAATGGTGACGTGGGGATGCGTTGTGCGCAGCGCAGGTACGATTTGCGCCAGGGTCTCGGGCGGGACTTTGTCGAACTGCACCACGTCCGCGCCAGCCTGAGCCGCGCGATAGGCTTCGTCCAGATCGGCGGCTTCGATCACGATTTTCTTCTCGCACAAGGCGTATTTATGACGGGCAATCGCCCGGCCTACCTCCTCCCAACCACCCAGCAGGGCGCGGTGCTGGGGGAAAATCAAAATGGTTTCGCCCAAGCCCAGCCGATGCGGCATGGCACCGCCCGATAGGGTGGCTTTCAGGGCCAGTTTGCGCACACCAGGCGCGTGTTTGCGGGTGGTCAGCACCGCCACCGAGGCATCGACTGTTTGCACCGCCTGCACGACGTGATGCGTCAGGGTGGCGATGCCGCAGGCAAATTCCAGCAGGTTCTGGCCGACTTTCCAGGCGCGCAACAAGGCTTGGGCGGGGCCTTGGGCCAGCAAAATGGTCTGACCGGGCATGGCTGCCACCCCGCTGGGGGTGTAGTGTTGGGTCTGACCGCCGCAAGAATGCACAATGTCAGCCACTTCTTCAGTGCCTGCCACGTGGATAGGGTCACGGACGACGTAACGCAGTGTGGTGTTCTGCTTGTGCAGCCCCAGCATGTGGCTGGTCAGGTCCAGATAGGAGGCATCTTCGCCAATCCATTGGTCGATTTGGCTTTGTTCAAAAAAAACCGTCATTTTTGATTCCCGTAGCGCCGCAGCGCCCAAAAGCAGGCTAATGCCGTCAGCCCCAGCATCCAGGACAGCGCATTGGCACAGTCTGTGTCGCCATCGAGCACGGCGTTGTAGATAGATAAAGACAGGGTTTCGGTACGGCCCGCGATATTGCCACCCAACATCAGTGAGATCCCGACTTCGCCCAACGCCCTGCCGCCGGACAAAATCAGGCCTGTGGCCAGGGCGGGCCGCAGCAAGGGCAATTCCACCCGGAAGAAGTAGGACCAGGAGCCGTGGCCCAGTGTGGCCGCTGCTTCACGCAGCCGTGGCGACAGGCCGTTCATGCTGTTTTGCACAGGTTTGACCATCAATGGCAGCCCTGCAATAAAGGCGGCGATCAGCAAGGCCGCAGGCTGAAAAACAATATTGGGTGACCAGCCGGTGGCACTGGCCAGCCAACCCTGTCTGCCCAAGGCAAGCAGCAGCAAATAACCGATGACAATCGGTGGGAAAACCAGCGGCAGGCTCACCAGCGAATCGAGTAATCCGTGGCCTGGAAAGCGTTTTCTGGCCAGTACCCAGGCCAGTGCCACCCCCAGAACCAATTGGGCCACCAGGGTGGCGGCCAGCACATAGACACTCAGGCCCAGCGAGCTGCTGGAGCAGCTCATCCAGGCAGCCATCACAGACCGTGGTGCTCAAGAATGGATTTGGCCTTGTCCGAGCCCAGGAACTGGGTCCAGGAGTGCAGCGCGGGGCTGTCGGGGCGGTCCTTGAGCACGGCCAGGCTCAGATCAATCGGGTCGTGGCAGTGGGCGGGCATGGGCAGGATGGTGCCCAGCTTGTCCTTGTGGGCCAGCGCCTCGCTGCGGTTGATGAAACCGGCATCCACTTCGCCGTTCAGCAAGTAGGTGGACACTTGCGGCAGCATGGCTACTTCCAGGGTGCGGCCATCGGCCTGGATTTTTTCACGGTCCATGCACGTGGTGGCGGCACGGCCATAAACCGTTTTCTTGGCATCGCCAATCGCAATGCGGGCGTAGCGGGGCTGCTGCAAATCCTGGATGGAATCAATGCTCTTGCCCTTGGGCACGGCCAGCATCAGGGCGCCCTGGCTGATATTCACGAACTGCTGGGCAATGCCCATGGGCTCCAGAAAAAAGCGGTCGCCAATAATGGCGGTAATGTCTGGGTTTTGTTCGCTCTGGGTGCGGACCTGCTGCATATTGCCAAAGCTGCTCTCTACCGTCAGGCCTGTTTCTTTATGGAAGGCGTCCATCAATTCTGTGACAGGTTTGCGGTAGCCTGCGCCGGTGGCAATCAGCAGGTCGGAGGCGTGAGCGGTGGTGGTGATCGCCAGCAGGCAAGCGGCAGAGCACAGCAGAGATTTCATGGGGTTTCCTGTCGGTCAAATACGTTATGAGTTCGAGTTTATAACGAGAAGTGAAGGACAGGGACCTCTTGGGGGCTTTTTAGATCGTGGGTTTGACAACGCTTGCTGGTGTGGTGGTCCGGCAGTGTGCTTGGGCATTATCAAGAGGGGCAAGCCGCGATCAAACGGGAAAGCTCAGCAAAGGCATATCCCTAAACGAAAAAACCCCCATCCTGAACCAGCAAGATGGGGATTTTTGGGGCACCCGCCACCCGGAGCCAGGCTCCGGGCGACATCGTGTGCTTTAGGCTTGAGCGGCTTTGAAAGCCAGACGCCATTGGTGCAGCAAAGGCTCGGTGTAGCCGTTAGGCTGTTCCAGACCTTTCAGAACCAGATCCTGAGCGGCGCGGAAGGCAAAGGAGCCTTCAAAGTTGCCGGCCATGTTCTGGTAGGCGGGGTCGCCCGCGTTTTGCTGGTCCACCACAGCCGCCATGCGCTGCAGAGTTTCAACCACTTGCTCGTGGGTGACGATGCCGTGCAGCAGCCAGTTGGCGATGTGTTGGCTGGAGATACGCAGGGTAGCGCGGTCTTCCATCAGGCCCACGTTGTGGATGTCAGGCACTTTGGAGCAGCCCACGCCCTGATCAATCCAGCGAACCACGTAACCCAGGATGCCCTGAGCGTTGTTGTCCAGTTCTTCCTGGATTTCCTTGGCGGACCAACTGGTGTCCGTGGCCACAGGAATGGTCAGGATGCTGTCCAGGTAGTCGTTGGTGTCGCCTTCCAGACCTTTCTGGACGTCGACCACGTTGACTTGGTGGTAGTGCAAGGCGTGCAGCGTGGCAGCGGTAGGCGATGGCACCCAGGCGGTGTTGCCACCGGCTTTCACGTGACCAATCTTTTGCTCCAGCATTTCAGCCATCAGGTCAGGCATGGCCCACATGCCTTTACCGATCTGGGCGCGACCGCGCAGACCGCATTGCAGGCCGATCTGAACGTTGTTGCGCTCGTAGGCAGGCTGCCACTCGGCTTGTTTCATGTCGGCCTTGCGCACCACGGCGCCCGCTTGCATGCACGTGTGGATTTCATCGCCAGTACGGTCCAGAAAGCCGGTGTTGATGAACACCACTCGCTCGGTGGCCTGGGCAATGGCGGCCTTCAGGTTCACGCTGGTGCGGCGCTCTTCGTCCATGATGCCCAGCTTGACGGTGTTGGGAGCCAGACCCAGCAGGCTTTCGACGCGGTCAAAAATTTCGCTGGCAAAGGCCACTTCGTCTGGGCCGTGCATTTTGGGTTTGACGATGTACAGCGAGCCGCTGCGCGAGTTTTTCTTCAGTTGCAGATCGCGCATGCCGATCAGGGTGGTGATCACGGCATCCAGAATGCCTTCAGGAATTTCGCGACCTTCGCCGTCAATGATGGCGGGGTTGCTCATCAGGTGACCGACGTTACGCACGAACATCAGCGAGCGGCCAGCCAGCGTCTGAGTAGCGCCCTTCAGGTCGGTGTACTGGCGATCGTCAGCCAGGCGGCGGGTGAACACCTTGCCGTCTTTCTTGATTTCTTCGGTCAGCGAACCGGTCACCAGACCCAGCCAGTTGCGGTAGGCCAGCGTCTTGTCCTCGGCGTCCACCGCAGCTACGGAGTCTTCGCAGTCCATGATGGTGGTCAGTGCGGCTTCCAGCACGATGTCTTTCACGCCAGCCGGGTCGGTCTTGCCGATGGGGCTGTTGGGGTCGATCTGCAGTTCAAAGTGCAGGCCGTTGTGCAGGAACACGATGGCTTCAGGCCCATCGGGCTGACCACGGTAACCCAGCAGGGTTGATGGGTCTTTCAGGCCGGTGGTGCCGCCGTTTTCCAGGGTGACACGCAGGGCACCGTCAGCGATGGTGTAGGACGTTGCCTGATCGTGGCTACCTTGAGCCAGAGGAATGGTGTCGTTCAGGAACTGGCGACCAAAGGCGATAACCTTGGCACCGCGCACGGCGTTGTAGCCACCGCCACGCTGCGCACCGTCAGTGTCAGGGATGGCGTTGGTGCCGTACAGAGCGTCGTACAGGCTGCCCCAGCGTGCGTTTACGGCGTTCAGCGCGTAACGTGCATTCATGATGGGCACAACCAATTGAGGACCACCTTGTTCGGTGATTTCGGTGTCGACGTTGGCGGTGTTGACCTTGACTGAGGCCGGCGCCTCTTTCAGATAGCCGATGGAGCTCAGGAAGCTCTTGTAGGCGGGCATGTCGGTGATGGGGCCTGGGTTGGCCGTGTGCCACTTGTCCAGTTCGACTTGCAAGCGGTCGCGTTCGGCCAGCAGGGCGCGGTTTTTAGGTGCCAGATCATGGACCAGCTTGTCGAAACCAGCCCAGAAGGCTTCGGAGGAGATACCTGTGCCGGGCAGGGCTTCTTGTTCGATGAACTGATGAAGCACCTCGGCGACTTGCAGTCGCTGGCAGGAGATTCGAGTGGTCATGTGTACCCTTGCTGATAGTTAAAAGTGATTCGGTACAGCGGCAGGCCAAAACGGCCTTGCCAACTGCAATGACCTGGTCAAGAGCACATTCAGATCTTGCTGAAATCGCGGGTTGCAGACCCGCGCGGTGCTGGGACAAAAATCACATCAGAGGGCGAGCAAATATTTGAAGCGAAAATCAATAAAAAACGCTAACCCATTGTAAATTAGTCTAATTAATAGCTAATTTTCGCGATTGTGGTCTATGTCTCACACGCATGCCGAGCACACTGCCAGGTTGGATAACTTAAATTATGAAGGACTGACGCTAGCTGGATTTAATACTAAAAGTATTAAGACTACATACTTAATGTATTTACTGGTTTTGGGCAAGTCTTATATATGAGGTAGAAGACGTGCCTGACTTCCATTTGCCATCATAAGCCGCCACATCGAGTACTGTTTGAAATACTTGCAATGCCTGCCAAGCCGCTTGTTCAGCGCCATTAGCATAAAAACAGGGCTTTGAAATGCTGGGTCGCGCAAGGGCACGGTTGGCCGTATTGGAGAAAAGTGGAATTTGTCCAAAACCGGGGTAAAGGCGCTGATTCAAATAAGGTCCGTGAGTAAATTTCGTCTCAAAACCACAGATAGTCATGTCCACTGTGTGGACACTGGGGCTTGTGGTTCAGTCAAAAACCAGTAACGACATTTGCGGTGGCCGGAAGTGCTCACCTGCTTGTCCAGACAGTCCTGACCTGGTCTTGACCATGTCCTGGATGACCGTCATGGCGAGTGGGGCGCACCTGCTTGTCAGTTGCTGGTGGACCAGAGTCAGATTATGGCGGCACTGAATCGGGTCGAGTGGGCAAACCGGCTGAGTTTCGTCAACGGTATCGCGGCGATGTCATAAGGTGCAGGCAAGTTGGACGCTGCGCGAGATAGAGCTGAATTTGTCATAGAGCCGTGTAGGAGGCCAGACAATAAACAGCTTATGATGCTTGCAGATCTGCTTGTCTTTGTTTCCTCTTGGAATACTTGTTATGTCTGATCCCAGCGGTTTTTCTCGTATCACGTCCACGCCTGAATTGGTTCCGTTCAAGGGCTATCAGGACGCAGGCCAGGCTTTGGAGCAGTTGCGCCATATCTACGATCGCAATACCGCTTTTTTGCGTGATTCCTTTGCCCAGTGCCTGGAATCCGGCTTTCCACGTGGGCAGCGTTTCAGAGCCTGCTACCCGGCGGTGCGCTTGCGTGTCGATACCTATCAGGAGGTGGATAGCCGTCTGTCTTACGGGCACGTGGTTGAACCTGGTGTGTACATGACCACCATCACCGCCCCTGGCCTGTATCACGATTACTTGCTGGAGCAACTGGAACTGCTGCTACGCAATCACGGTGTGCAGGTGGAGGTGGGTGAGTCTTCCGTGCCTATCCCGCTGCATTTCGCCCTGAATAATGGTGTGCAAACTACCGTGACAAGCGTGCCTGAATCGCCCGGTGACACCTTGCGCGATCACTTCGATGTGCCCGATCTGGCCTATATGGACGATGCCATTGTCAACGGCACGTGGGAGCGTGTGCATAACGAACCCTTGCCGCTGGCTCCTTTCACCGCGCCGCGTATCGACTATTCCTTGCATCGTTTGCAGCACTACAGCGCCACCCGGCCCGAGTACTTCCAGAATTTTGTGCTGTTCACCAATTACCAGTTTTATGTGGACGAGTTCTGCCAGTGGGCGCGTGAAGTGCTGCAGGCTGACGACCAGGGCTATATCGATCTGGTGGAGCCGGGCAATATCATCACCCCCGCAGGTGTGAATGCTTCAACAACAGGCTCGCCCCTGGCTCGTGCGCCGCAGATGCCCTCTTATCATTTGCGCCGTGCCGATCATTCCGGCATCACGCTGATCAATATCGGTGTGGGGCCGTCCAATGCCAAGACCATTACGGACCACGTGGCCGTCTTGCGCCCTGCCGCCTGGCTGATGCTGGGCCATTGCGCCGGTTTGCGCACCACCCAGCGTTTGGGTGATTACGTGCTGGCCCATGGCTATGTACGTCAGGATCACGTGCTGGACGAGGATTTGCCCACCTGGGTGCCTATCCCTCCTCTGGCAGAAATTCAGGTCGCTTTGGAGCAGGCCGTGGCCGAGGTAGCCGGGCTGTCCGGCTGGGAGCTGAAACGCATCATGCGTACCGGCACGGTGGCATCCATTGATAACCGTAACTGGGAGCTGCGTGATCACCATGAGCCGGTGCGCCGCTTGTCTCAGTCGCGGGCGATTGCGCTGGATATGGAGTCCGCCACGATTGCCGCCAATGGTTTCCGTTTCCGAGTGCCGTATGGGACTTTGCTGTGCGTGTCGGACAAGCCCTTGCATGGCGAGCTGAAACTGCCGGGCATGGCCAGTGAGTTCTATGCACGACAGGTAGGTCAGCATCTGCACATTGGTATCCGGGCACTGGAGTTGCTGCGCGAGATGCCCAAGGAAAGGCTGCATTCGCGCAAACTGCGCAGCTTTCTGGAGACGGCGTTTCAATAAGATATTGCAGGCCTTGTTAGTAGCGCCTAAGCGCCTGGGTGAGTTGTTGGCTTGTAGCACTGGCAAACCACCTTTAGCGGCTTGCCAATGGGTCATGCTGGCAAGTGAAGAACGGTCTACTGGTGGGTATTGCGGGCGGCAAGCTAGAGGTTTTTTGCTTAAGCGTGTTGGTCGAATAAAAAAACCGGGCCTGAAATAGGCCCGGTTTTCAGTCTGGTCAACCCAGTTATTTAGCGGCTGGCAGCAATGGCGTCACGCGCCTTTTTCACCAGATCTTCACCAATGGTCTTGGTCCATTTTTCGACCACACCTTCGGTTGCCTTGGCAAAGGCGGCATGCTGCTCAGGAGTCAGGGTGGTGATTTTCACGCCGTGCCCTTCGATCTCTTTGAGCAGGGACGGATCTTCAGCGGTGATGCCGGTACGGGCAATCACGATTTCGCGCTTGCCCGCTTCAATAGCGGCTTCACGCACGATCTTCTGATCCTCTTCACTCCAGGATTTCCACACGTCACGGTTCACCACAAACACCAGTGGATCCGACACGTAGTTCCACAGGGTCAGGTATTGCTGCTGTACGTCGTACAGCTTGGCACCGGCGTAGATGGACAGGGGGTTTTCCTGGCCGTCTACGGCCTTGTTGGCCAAGGCTGGCTGCGCGTCAGCCCAGCTCATTTGTGTCGGGTTGGCACCCAGGGCACTGAAGGTGTCCATGTACAAGGGCGAGCCCACCACGCGTAGCTTCAAACCCTTCATATCCTCAGGCTTGGTTACTTCATGCTTGGAGTTGCTGAGCTGACGGAAACCGTTTTCACCCCAGGCCAGAGGCACCACACCGGCTTTCTCGATGTAGCCAAACAGGTCCTTGCCCACTTCTCCGTGGATCAAGGCGTCGGTGGCTTTGGCATCAGGCTGTAGGAACGGCAGGGAGAACAAATTCAGTTGTTTGATCTGGGGGGACCAGTTGATGGTGGAGCCCACGGCCATATCAATGATGCCTTGGCGAATGGCGGTGAACTCGCGTGTCTGGTCACCTTGCACCAGCGACGTACCTGGGTAGATTTTGATATTGATGCGGCCATCGGTACGTTCGCGCACCAGATCGGACCAGATTACCGCGCCTTGGCCCCACGGGAAGGAGGTGCCCACCACGATGGACAGCTTGTACTCGGATTTGTAGGCGGCTTGTGCTGCCGGAACCACGGCCAGGGTGGCGGCTGTACATGCCAGAGCGGCCAAAATGTGACGGAATTTCATGGGTCAGGTCTCCCTTTCTATGAGTTGTGTTGCAGTCTTGTGGTTTTAGTTAAAACCCAGGTAGCGTGGCAGCCACAGGGCGATGTCGGGCTCGATGATCACCAGCATCATGGTGGTGCCCATACCCAGCAGCAGCCAGCCTACCCAGCGCAGGGTGCTTTCCATGGGTACGCCCGCGATACGGCAGGCCACCATCAGGTTTACGGCGACGGGTGGGGTGAATTGGCCCAGGGCCACATTCAAAGTCAGCAGGACCCCGAACCAGACGGGGTGCCAGCCAAAGTTGTAGGCAATCGGCATGAACAGCGGCACAAAGATCAGGAAGATCGAAATGCCATCCAGGAACATACCCAGCACAATCAGCATGACAATCATCAATGCCAGAATGCCGTACTCGCCTAGACCGGAGTTGATGATGGCGTTGGTGACGGGGTCAATAATGCTTAGGGTGGACAAAGCCCAGGCAAAAATACCGGCCAGTGCCACGACCATCATGATGACGGCTGATAATTCGGCGGCTTCCCGCAGGATCAAAAACAGATCGCGGAACTTGATGGTGCGATGGATGGCCATGCCCACGAACAGGCCGTAGAACACGGCCACCACCGCCGCTTCGGTGGGGGTGAACAGGCCCAGGCGCATACCGCCCAGAATGATGACCGGCGCAATCAGGCCCCAGGCGGCTTCTCGCAAACTACGCCAGAATGGCGGGCGCGGCAGCTCGGCTTCGGCCAATCCCAGCTTGTGACGGCGCGACAGCCAGATGGCTGGAATGATCAGGCCAATCCCTGCCAGCATGCCTGGAAACATACCGGCTGCAAACAGGGCTGGTACCGAGGCTTCGGGCACCAGCACCGAGTAGATAATGAACGCAATAGACGGTGGAATCAGAATGTCAGTGGCGGCACCCGCGCCCACAATACTGGCGGCAAAGGGGCCGGGATAGCCCGCGCGTTTCATTGCGCCGATCATGACCGCACCCACGGCGGCGGCGCAGGCAGGGCCAGAACCAGAAATACCGCCCAGGAACATGGCCACACCAATGGTGACGACGGGCAGCATGCCGGGCCCACGCCCCACCAGCGCCACGGCAAAGTTCACCAGACGGCTGGCAACGCCCGAGCGGTCAAAGATGGAACCCACCAGCACAAACATGGGAATGGCCAGCAAGGGGTATTTGGCCAGGCCGGCATAAAAACTTTGCGGCACGGCCATCAGGCCAAACCAGTGTGTCTCCAGGTTCGACATCAGGATGGCAAACGTACCGCCTATGCCTAGCGATACGCCAACGGGTACGCCTACCAGCATCAAACCGATAAAGATGATAAACAGCAAGCTTGCAATCATGGTTTGGCCTGCCAACGACGGACCCACATGCCCAGCAAACGCAGACTCAGGGTCGTGGACAGGATGGGCAGCCACATGCTGTACCACCAGGTGGGCACACCAATAGAGGGTGAGGTATCGCCCCACTGGAATTCATCCAGGGCCATGCGGCCCGACAGAATAGCCATACCAATAAAGAACAACAGGCTCATGCCAATGCTAAACAAGGCCAGGCGACGTTGCCGATGCTGTGTACCTGCATCGGCAAAGACTTCAATGCGAATATGCAGGTGGCGCACGCAGGCACTGGCACCGGCATTCATGGTCAGGACCACCAGCAAGAAGATGGAAATTTCCTCGGTCCAGGCAAAGGAGCTATTGGTCAGATAGCGGACAAACACGTTGGCGAACGTAATTAAGGCCAAGGCAGCCATGATCAGGACCGACGCCCAGTCCTCGATTTGCAAAGGAATACGCAGTCCGGATTCAGCGGGCGAGGCGGCGTGATGATCAGGTGTATCGGTAGAACTTGAATCCATGAGATCGGTCGGATTTGGCATTAAAGCTACATGCTAGCGGTCAAAGACGGGGCTGGCAGTGAGTGATTTCCCCCGGTGCACGAGCACTGGCGGGCCATTGCTGGTCCTGGGGAGAGACGATAGGAGTGGGGGCGAGGGCACACGCAATAGGGGGTTGGTGCTTCGCCTAGCTGAGGAGGTGTAAACCTGGCCCGGCACGACAGATGGGCCTGTGTGTGGCGCTCTGAGAGAGCCCGGCAGGGGTGTGGCCGGGCCTGCTGTGCGGGTGATTAGCAAGGGTGCAGGCTGCCGGTAAGGCAGCCTGGGCTAATGCAAGCTGGGGGACAGCTTACTCTTTTTTACGGCTCTTTTTTCCCTTTTTGCCTTCTTTGTCCTTTTTGGACGATTTTTTGTCTTTGTTTTTGGCTTTGCCTTTTTTCTTCTTTTTGTTCTTTTTGTTCTTTTTGTCTTTCTTAGTGTTTTTATCTTTGTGGTTTGAAGGCTCTGCATTCTCGTCCGTGCCTTCGTCTTTATTCTGATCAGGCTCGTCCTTTTCTTCCCCCTGTTTAGGGGTGGCCGCTTTCAGCTCAGCCGTTTTTTGCTTGGCTGAGACGGGGGCTTTGCGAGCTTGCTCCATTTCTGCATCCAGCTCGGCGGCCACTTCGCGCAACTCGTCTGCTACAGCCTGGGAGCGATCCGATGGCAGGGCAATCATGGTGCCACGGCATTGGGCCGCGCCACACAGGCAGCGATAGTTCTGCTTGAGCTCTTCGGTAATTTCATCGTCGATGACCAGCGAGTAGTCATACAGCAGTTCTTGCCCGGCAGGGATATCGCGCATGGCCACAATGAACACGCGTGATCCGTCCGCGTTCTCGTGACCTTCACAGTTGGGCGCGCAAGAGTGGTTGATCCAGCGCGAGTCGTTGCCCCTTTGGCCTCCGTCCACAATTTTGCCGTTGCTCAATGCAAAGAAAAAGGTGTGGAAAGGCTCATCCGGATTGACCGGGAACAGGGCATCGGCCTGTTCGGGTGTCAGCCGCTTGCCCGCGTATTGCAGAATGCGTGTTCCGGCAGGAATATCGCGTAGTGCAAAGACACCATTGCCATGCAGTTTGGACGGTTTGACGACATGCCAGGGTTGGCGTTGAGTGACCATGGGGAATCAGCCTGTAAAAGGGGATAAACTGGACGGCGATCTCTATCTTACAAAACATGCAGGGCTACGCAACCATGTCACTTGAAACGACCGCCCACAACGGCGCGCAAATCTTGCTGGAAACCTTGATCGCTCAGGGTGTGGATACCATTTTTGGTTATCCTGGCGGAGCGGTGTTACCGCTCTATGATGCTCTTCATGCCCAACCGCGAATTCGTCATATTCTGGTCCGTCACGAGCAAGCGGCTGTACACGCAGCCGAAGGCTATGCCCGCAGCACCGGCAAACCTGGCGTGGTGCTGGTGACATCGGGTCCTGGTATGGCCAATACCACCTCCGGTTTGCTCGATGCCTTGTGTGATTCTATTCCTGTCCTGTGTATTAGTGGTCAAGTTGCGACCACCGCAATTGGTACCGCTGCGTTCCAGGAGTGCGATGCCATTGGCATTTCCCGCCCTGTCACCAAGTGGAATGCCCAGGTGCGTCGTATTGAAGATGTGGCTTCCTTGGCGGCCAAAGCCTTGCGCCTGTGTACCCAGGGTCGCCCCGGCCCGGTACTGCTGGACTTCCCCAAAGATATTCAGATCGCCACCCTGCCGGCTGCCAGCAGCGAATTACCCGCTCAGGAAGAGGCTGACAGCCTCTTGGCTCCTGCCACTTCGGCTCCTGCTCAGGAAGCGGCGATCAAGCGCGCGGCTGCCATGATCGCCCACGCTCGTCGCCCCGTGTTTTATGGCGGCGGTGGCTTGATCAATTCCGGGGCTGATGCCAGCCATGCCTTTACCAGCCTGGTGCAGGAAACCGGCGCCCCTTGCACGCTGACCTTGATGGGCTTGGGGGCTTACCCCGCGCGGGACGAACAGTTCGTGGGCATGCTGGGCATGCACGGCACGCTGGAGGCCAATCTGGCCATGCACCATGCGGATCTGATCATCTGTGTGGGTGCCCGTTTCGACGACCGCATTACCGGCCGTCTGTCCGACTTCTGCCCGCATGCCAGCAAGATTCATATTGATATCGACCCCGGCTCCATCGACAAGGTGGTGCGTGCCGATGTGGCTCTGGTGGGCGATTGCTATCCTCTGCTGCGCGCCCTGCGCAAAGAGCTGTCGCACCACGAATTGCCCGAAGGTCGCTTGAACGATTGGTGGCAGCGTATTGGTGTGTGGCGTGGGCAAGAGTGTCTGAACGTCACCCCGCGCAGCGATGCGATCTTGCCGCAGCATTTGCTGCAACGCTTGGACGCGCATCTGGAAGGCCGTGATGCCATTGTGTCTACCGATGTGGGCCAGCATCAGATGTGGGCGGCACAATACATCAAGTTTGATCGTCCTCGCCGTTGGCTGACCTCCGGTGGCGCTGGCACCATGGGTTACGGTGTGCCTGCTGCTTTTGGCGCGCAGATTGCACATCCCGACAAGTTGGTGGTGTGTGTCAGTGGTGATGCGTCGGTACTGATGAATATTCAGGAGCTGGCCAGCGCAGTGCAACATCGCACGCCAATTAAAGTCATTCTGTGCAATAACCGCCACATGGGGATGGTGCGGCAGTGGCAAGAGCTGATTCACGATGGCCGTTACAGCCACAGCTATAACGAAGCCATGCCGGATTTTGTGGCCTTGTCGCGCGCTTTTGGCTGGGAAGCCGAGCGGGTGGAGCATCCCGATCAACTGGATGCGGCGCTCGAACGCTGTCTGGCGCATGACGGCCCGTTCTTTCTGAACGTGGAAGTGTTGGCGCTGGAAAACTGTTTCCCCATGATGCCAGCGGGCTATGGCCACCAGCAGGTCATGCTGTCCGAAGATAACTGGTACGTAGAAGAATAAGGTGCCGGCTGGGACACAGGCGTAAAAACCCCTATGTCCCAGCGCGAGTACTACGCATTAAATACACTGATCCATTCAGACAGGAGGGGCATGCATGATGTACCGACACATGAAGAACCGTCTTTTGGCCGCAGGTTTGATGCTGGGTTTGGGCCTGGCGGCAGGAGTGGCTACGGCTCAGACTTCCTTGAAGCTGGCCTATGCCTTGTCCACCAGCTCTCACTACGGAGCAGGTGCAAAGGCGTTTGCCAGTGCCTTGGAAAAGGATGGCAACTACACCATTGAGGCCTTTCCCAACAGCGCCCTGGGTGGCGAGCGCGAAGTCATTGAAGGCTTGCAACTGGGCACGATTGATCTGGCCATTGTCTCTACCGGCGCAACCTTGAACTTTGTGCCCAAGACGGGCGTGTTCGATATTCCCTTCCTGTTCCGCGATTTGCAACATGCCCGTCATGTGCTCGATAGCAAGATCGGCCAGGACATGCTGGCTGAGTTTCCCAAACGCGGGATTGTGGCGCTGGCCTGGGGTGAGCAAGGTTTCCGTCACCTGACCAATAATGTGCGTCCTGTCACCACCCCGGCCGATGCCAAGGGTTTGAAGATCCGCACCACAGAAAACCCCATTCACATTACCGCTTTCCGTGAAATCGGCATTCTGGCTACACCCATGGCTTGGCCCGAAGTGGCCACGGCCTTGCAACAAGGCACCATCGACGGCCAGGAAAACCCTTTGTCCGTGATTGTGTCGGCCAAGCTGCCGCAGTTGCAAAAGTACCTGTCGCTGACCGCCCATGTGTATGGCCCGGCCCTGGTGTTGATGTCTCCGGCGGTGTATGACGGCCTGTCTGATCAGGATAAGCAGTTGATGAAGGAGGCTGGTGTAACGGCTGCCCAGGCCATGCGCGATTACGTGGACGACATCGAGAAAACCGGCGTGGATGCCGTCAAGGCGGAAGGCATGCAAGTCAATACGGTTGACCATGCGGCGTTTGCCAAAGCGGTGGAGCCTGTGTATCCCCAGTATTACAAACAGTTCGGCCAGGAGCTGGTTGAGTCTATCCGTCAGGCTCAGTAAACGGCATCCATCATGAAAGCTCTGTTGTCCGTTCTGGATAAGGGCCTGTTTCGTCTGGTGTCCTGGGTGACGCAGTTGCTGCTGCTCTCGGCTGTGGCGGCTGCGTTCTATCAAGTGATCGCTCGTTTCGTGCTCCAGTCGCCCGCCGACTGGAGCGAGGCCTGGTCACGTGCCGCTCTGATCTGGACAGTCATGCTGGGCCTGTGTTTGGCCTTGCGTCAGGGTGCCATGCTCAGCGTGGATGTGCTGCGGCTCTGGGTCGGAAAGCGGACGCAGCATTGGCTGGATGCTGCTGTGCTGCTTGCTTGCCTGGCCTTTTTTGGCCTGCTGACCTGGGTTGGCATTCAAATGACCTGGCGGGTGCGGTTTCAGACCATGCCTAGTCTGGAGTGGTCCATTTCCTGGGTGTATATCGCGATCCCGATTGGTGCCGTGCTGGCCATTTTGGGCCTGCTGGCTCGTTGGCTGGAGAAACCGGCACCTGCTGTGGTGGAGAACACCCAGCTTTGATCCCTAGCCTTTGAAGCACCACTGAACTTTGGATGTCAGGCAGGCATCTGTTTAGACCGGAGACCGTATCGTGCCCCAGATCATGCTTGTGTCCATGCTGTTGTTTTTTGTATTGACGGTGCCTGTGGCCATTGCCGTGGGGCTGGCCAATATGGCGGGGGTGGCGTGGGAGGGGCGCATGACGTTTCTGGTCATCGCCCAGCAACTGTATGCTGCCTTGGACAAGTATCCCCTGGTGGCAGTGCCTTTCTTCATCCTGGCAGGCAATTTGATGGAATCGAGCGGCATGTCCAACCGCATGGTGGAGTTTGCCAAAAGCCTGGTCGGTGGTGTGCAAGGTGGCTTGGCCTGCAGTTGTGTGCTGACCTGCATGATTTTTGCTGCGGTGGCTGGCTCCAGTGTGGCAACTACCTTCGCAGTGGGGGCGATTCTGATTCCTGCCATGGTCCGACATGGCTATCCGGCGCCGTTCGCCGCTTCCTTGCAGTCTTCAGCGGCGGAGCTGGGGGTCATTATTCCCCCTTCCATTCCCATGATTCTGTTCGCCGTCTCAACGGATACTTCGGTGGGCGAGCTGTTTGTTGCGGGGGTTGGCCCTGGTTTGTTGATCGGTGGTGCCTTGATGCTCTACGTGTGGCTGTATGCGCGTCGTTATGGGCTGGGTTTGCAAGATGGTGTGGGTCGTTTGGGTGTCTGGACGGCCTTTCGTCAGGCGTGGCTGGCCTTGTTGATGCCGGTGATCATTCTTGGTGGGATCTATGGGGGTATTTTCACGCCGACTGAAGCGTCAGCCGTGGCGGTCGTCTATGCCTTGATCGTCAGCATGGTGATTTATCGCAGCGTTAAGTGGAGCGATTTGTCCAAGGTACTGCATCGTTCCGTGGTATCGACGGCGGTCATTATGTTCATCATTGCCAATGCGGGTGTGTTTGGTTTCTTGCTCAATCGCACTGGCATTCCAGCCGCCATGGGTACATGGTTGGGGGAGTTGTTCAGTAGTCCTGTGCTGTTTTTGATGGGGATAAATGCCGCCTTGTTTGTGGTGGGCATGTTTGTCGAGACCTCGGCCTCAATCGTGGTTCTGGCTCCTCTTTTATTGCCGGTAGCTGTGCAGTTTGGCATTGATCCAGCGCATTTTGGCATCATCATGGTGGTCAATCTGGCATTGGGCATGATAACGCCGCCCTTTGGTGTGAACCTGTTTGCTGCCTGTTCGGTGGCCGGAATTTCTTTGGAAAAACTGGTACGTCCCCTGCTGCCTTTTGTGCTTGTCATTCTGGCTTGCTTGATGCTGATCAGCTATGTACCAGAAGTCAGTTTGTGGGCGCGAGACCTGGTGTACCGTTGATGAATTGTCTGCTTTTCTGAGCACCGTTCATGAGCTATTTTCTGTTGCTGTTGGTCCATCTTTTGGCTGCCATTTTTTTCATCGGCACGGTGTTTTTCGAGGTGCTGATGTTGTCGCCTCTGGCGCGCCATGTGTCCCGGCCATCAATGCGCGAGTTTGAGCATGCGCTGGGGCGCCGAGCACGCCGCATCATGCCTTGGGTTCTGTTATTGCTCTACGGCGCGGGTTTGAGTCTGGCCTGGCAGCATCGGGCCTTGTTTGAGTTTGGTGGGGCCAGGGCCTGGATTCTGGGTTTGAAAATCGCCTTGGCATTAAGTGTATTTGGACACTTCCTGTCCGTCATGGTGATGAGCCGACGCAAGACCATGACGGCGCGGCGCTCACGGATGATTCACCTTAGTGTTTTTGCGCACGTATTGTTGATCGTGGTGCTGGCCAAGGCTTTGTTTTATTGGCCGCTTTAGTGGTTGGGTTTCCATACTGTGGAATAGTGCTTGGGATGCAGCTTGGCGTAGGAGAGCTTATTAAAAGCCAGGCTCGAGGCCGTGGGGCTCTGGGGGTGGGCTGAGCACTTGCCGGTGCTGCGCACCGGTGCCCTTGTCAGGAGATAGCGCAGGGCGCATCCTGAACTCGCACGATGGTTTGTCCACCGGACAAACCATAAGCGTCGTGCTCAAACAGCAGGATGCTTGTACCCCTGCGCTATCTCCTGCCCGCGGCAAGTACTCTGACCCGCCCACCCCCAGAGCCCCACGGAATCGAGCCTTCACACCGTTTTAGTATCTCGGTCTTGCAACATTGCTCCAGTTGGTTTTGCATTTGCTGGTTGCTGGTTGCTGGTTGCTGGTTGCTGGTTGCTGGTTGCTGTGTGCTTTGTGTCGTGTGCCATGCATCATGCGTTGTTTGCCGTTTGATGCTTGTGTTTGTTTAGCAGCCTATGTCTCGGTCGTTTTCTTGCGCCCTGCTCAGGGACGTCATAAATATGGTGATGGAACTGAGGTCATAAGGGTAAAAGAAGCCTTACAGCTTAAGGGCAGAGAATTATTGTGAGCCATTCAGGGACAGGGTTTGGGTCTCGGGGCGGTTCAGAGTACTTGCCGCAGGCGAGTGCGGGATCCGGGATGCAAGCGCCCTGTTGTTTGAGCCCGGCGTTTGTGGTTTGTCCGGGGGACAAACCACCGGGCGAGTTCAGGGTGCGCCTGGAGCCTGTGCTCGACAAGGGAACCGGTGCGCAGCACCGGCAGGTGCTCAGCCCGGAGACCCAAACCCTGTCCCTGAATGGCGTCTTCACAGAGGCTTCCTTCCTTAGCCTGCAATCTCTAAACGATTGCTCATAAAAAAAACGGCCTCCCAAAAAAGGGAGGCCATTTCTTCCAACCAAGCCGAGCTTTTTACTCCGCCTTGCTGGCCGTCTTTTTGGCAGCTGTTTTCTTGGCAGCCGTCTTCTTGGCAGCCGTTTTCTTCACTGCTGTTTTCTTTGCTGCTGCTTTAGTCGCCGTTTTCTTGGCGGCTGTTTTGCGCCCTGGCTTCTCTGGACGAGGCTCGAACTCAAAGCCGATCTTGCCGTCGGCCTGACGCACCAGGAAGGCCTTGAACTTGCGGTTGGTACGCGAGGACACGAAACCATCCAGTAGATCTGTCTTGCCTTCGCCCAACAGCTTGGCCATCTGCTCGCGGGTAATTTCCTGTTGCAAGATCACCTTGCCGCTACGGAAGTCGCAGCTCTTGGAGGGGCCAACGGACTTTTCGCACAAGTAACGCAAGCCGTGCTCAAAGACGGAGGACTGGCACTTGGGGCAGGGGCCGACTGGGGTTTGGCCGCTGAAATCCAGGGCTTCATCGTCATCGTCGTCGTTCTGGCCGAAGTCGAACTCCAGCTTGTACTCGTCGGTAATGCGCAGCAGTGCCGCAAAGGGACGACCCATCTTGCTGATGAAACCGGGCAACGGGCCCAGTTCTTTCTTGGCCAGCAGCTCTTCCACTTCGGGCAGTTCAAAGGTGCGACCACCTGGGTGCTTGCCGATGGAAAAGTCGCAAGCCGTGCAGGCATAACGACGGTAATTTTCTTTGACCACGCCACCACATTTCGGGCATGGAGTCTGCAAGGTCGCGTAATCACCCGGAACCGTGTCGCGTTCGTACTCTTTTGCGCGCTTGACGATTACTTGCGTCATTTGCGCGATTTCACGCATGAACACGTCGCGGTCCAGTTGACGTTGCTCGATCTGCTTGAGCTGGTGCTCCCACTCGCCAGTCAGTTCGGGCGAAGTCAGTTCGCTAACCCCCAGACCTGACAGCAGTGTCATCAGTTGACGTGCCTTGGCGCTAGGAACCAGTTCGCGGCCCTCACGACGCAGATAGGCTTCGTTCAACAGACCTTCAATAATGGCTGCACGAGTGGCTGGTGTACCCAGACCGCGCTCGGACATGGCTTCGCGCAAGGCTTCATCGTCGACCAGCTTGCCCGCGCTTTCCATGGCCGACAGCAAGGTCGCTTCCGTAAAGCGTGCAGGCGGCTTGGTGGCCAGGGCCTTGGTGTTCACATCTTCAGTGCGGACCTTCTCGCCATCGGCAACCGGCACCAGAGAGGCATCTTCACCTTGAGCATCGCGGCCATAAATAGCCAGCCAGCCCGGTTTGACCAGCACCTTGCCTTCCGTCTTGAAGTGGTGACCGGATACCTGCGTGATACGTGTGGTGACGCGGAACTCCGCGGCCGGGAAGAACACGGCCAAGAAGCGACGACTGATCAGTTCGTAAATCTTGTGTTCGGCATCGCTCAGTTCCCGGGGCACCTGCAAGGTGGGGATAATGGCAAAGTGATCCGAAACCTTTTTGTTGTCGAAGATCCGACGGTTGGGTTTGACCCATTTTTGTTCGACCACTTCCTGTGCAAATGGCTGCACCGACGCACTGGCAGGCGTGCCGCTGTCAGCCAGCGCACGCATGGTTTCTTGCACCGTGCTTATATAGTCTTCGGGCAGATAGCGCGAATCCGTACGTGGGTAAGTCAGTGCCTTGTGGCGTTCGTACAGCGTCTGCGCCAAAGACAAGGTGGTCTTGGCGGAGAAGCCGAAGCGCGAGTTGGCTTCGCGTTGCAGCGAGGTCAAATCAAACAAGGCGGGCGACATTTGCGTGCTGGGCTTGGACTCCTCGGTGACCACACCGGGCTGTTCGCGGCAGGCAGCCACAATGGTTTGAGCGGCGGTCAGGGACCACAGACGCGAGTCTTTCTTCTCGGGGTCGTGTTCGTCCTTGACGAATTTGGGGTCAAACCAGCGGCCAGTGTACAGGCCGGCAGCGGCAATAAAGTCTGCGTGTACTTCCCAGTAATCACGTGACACGAATTGGCGAATGCGGTTCTCGCGCTCGTTCACAATAGCCAGCGTGGGGGTTTGCACACGGCCTACGGGAGTCTTGAAAAAGCCGCCATCCTTGCTGTTGAAGGCCGTCATGGCACGCGTGCCATTAATGCCCACCAGCCAGTCTGCTTCCGCGCGCGAACGGGCCGCTGCTTCCAGCGGTTTCATGTCCTCATCATTACGCAGATTTGCAAAGGCTTCACGGATCGCCGATTGCGTCATCGAACGTAACCAAAGCCGCTGCACCGGCTTTTTCGCTCCGGCGTATTGCATAATGTAGCGAAAAATCAGCTCACCCTCGCGCCCTGCGTCACAGGCATTGATAACCGCGGTGACATCTTTGCGCTTGATGAGCTTGACCAGCAGTTTTAAGCGTTCAGTCGATTTCTTGTCCGTCGGGTTGAGCTCAAACTGAGGAGGAATAACAGGGAGATGTGTGAAGCTCCACTTGCCGCGGACCGGATCATTAGGGGCCACCAGGCCCAGCAGATGGCCGATGCTGGAGGCCAGCACATAGCGATCGCTTTCAAAATAATCACCTTCTCGAGTGAAACCGCCCAATGCCCGCGAGATATCTACGGCGACTGAAGGTTTCTCGGCAATGATTAGTGTTTTATCCATATGATTCCAGTGACAGCAACTGCGCTGCAATGCGCGAAATGATACGAGGTGCTTATCCCTCTATGCAAGTTATGAGACCTGACAAGACTAACGTATGGCCAACGGACTGGCGAGTGTTTCTGACAAAACTGGCCTGGGGTTTGGCCGTTTTGCTGCTCGCCAGTGGTCTGGTGACCTGGATTGCGGCCAATTGGGAAAACTGGGGGCATGTTGCCAAATTTGCCCTGGCTCAAGGCGCCGTGCTGGTTTCTGCAGGGCTGGCCTTGCTGTTTCGCCGACGTTCCGGTGGCTGGGGGCATGATCTGGGAGTGCCTGCTGCCTTGACCGGCCTGGCCGCCGTGGCCACGGGCGGTTTGCTGGCGCTGATTGGTCAGACTTATCAGACTGGTGCAGACCCCTGGCAGCTTTTCGCATTGTGGACTGTGCTGATCATACCTTGGGTATTCACCGTGCGCAGTGTCTTTTTGTCCGTGCTCTGGTTGGTACTGATCAATGCCGCTTTTTACTTATGGATAGATGTGTCTCGCCTGGGCTGGTTTGAGAGCACCTATACCTCGCCGACCTTACTGACCCTGGCCGTGAATGTGCTGCTGTTGCTGGCGGCCGAGACCATTTGGCGCGCACGCCATGATCCGTGGCGTATTCTGCCGCGGGCGGCGGCGATTGCGGTGGGTTTTTGCATCGGCTTGCAGCTTATGGAAGGCAACTTCCTGCTGGGTCTGCTCTTGTGCCTGGCGTTGTACGGTGTTTATCACTATCGTCGTCCCGACTTGCTGATTATGGCGCTGGCCTCCTTAGGAGCGTATGGTTCCTTGAGTGCGCTGCTGATCGAGCATATGGGCGGCTCTTTGCTCTTGATCGTGGTTGTGATCGTCGGCCTGGGGTTGGGGCTGCTGCGTTTCTTGCAGCAGCAGCTTGTCAATTGGCGGCGCAAGCATGGCGGTGAGGTTCTGGTCAGTGCTCAGGCCAGCGTACCGGCGGATGCGGCGATCCACGCTCAAGAAACGGCCCAGGCAGACGCACTGGATATTCAAGGCAGTGATGAACACCATCCTTGGTATCTGCGTCTGATCAAGCTGTTTCTGTTCTTGCTGTTGCCGCTGATCATCCTGCTGTATTTGAGCTTTTCGTTGAATTTAAGCCTGGAAGTCTTGGGTGTTCTGGGTGGGATTATGGCCTTGATGTCCCCGGTTCTCTTGGCCAAGGCGCATACCGTGCCCAGTCGGGACTTGGTGGCTGGCTGGGTGGCGTGTGCAATCCTGCTGCTTAGCGTGCCCATTGTGGACATGCGCTACCCGTGGCCTCATGAAGTCAGCGCCCTGCTGGCTGTGGTGATCAGCATTGTGCTGTACAGGCAGGCCAAGGGCCAGTTTGTGCTGCGTATGTTGCTGACCCTCTGGGCTTTGACCGCGATTGAGTTCCTGGTAATTGAGCGTCTGTTTGATCGCTGGACCATGATGCCTTACTGGGTGCTGGAAATGCCTGCGGTCTTCATGTTCTTTACGGCACTGTTGCTGGGGCATCTTTATTTGCGTGATGGGAAAAGGTTCACCTTTTGGCAGCCTTTGTTCTGGTCCTTGTTGCTGGGCGCACAAATCCATATCGTGTTTGCAGGCGCGTTGTTTTTCTCTATCCCTTTCTGGGATGAAACGCTCCCCTATCTGAGCTCTGCCGGCTTCTTGCTGGCGATGGCTCCGGTGGCCATTTTGGTGTTTTACTGGCGTACTTGGCGTGAGCAGCCTGTGGTCTACGGCCTGGCTTTGCTCGGTCTGGCTGCTTTGTGCGCGGTATGGACGCCCTATCCGCCTGTGGCGTTGGCCCTGAGCTGGATTCTGGCCGCTTATGCCTGGCGTTACCTGAGCTTGCTGGCTGTCGCCGTCGTTATGGGTTTGTTTTGCCTGTGGCGCCTGTATTACATTCTGAACCTCAGTCTGCTGGACAAGGCTGAACTCTTGCTGGCAACAGGCGTAGGCTGCTTGGTGTTTGCGTATCTGGGCCAGTTGGGTCGCCGTACAGGAAGGGCCGATGCGCCGGTGCAGGCGGCTCCTAAAGGCATTCTTGCCAGCTTGTTGTTGGGGACCGTGTTGGTGCTGGGTGTCGCCAATGTGGCCATTGTGCAAAAGGAACATATCCTGAGCGATGGTAAAACCGTACTGCTGGAGCTGGCCCCTGTGGACCCACGCTCCTTGATGCAGGGCGACTATATGTCCTTGAACTTTGCCTTGTCGCAGAACCTGTCTGCCTTGTCCTGGGGCTTGCCCAAGGACGTGCTGGCCAAGATGGATGCTCAGCAGTGGGTGGTGGTGGCGGTGCAATTGGATGAGAACAAGGTGGCGCAGCTCAAGGGTGTTTATCTGGAGCAGGACGGCCAGGAGCGTCTGTGGAGCGAAGAAGGCCCTGTGGCTGAGCCTTCCGATGTGATGCGCTTGCGCATGCGTCGTCACCGCCGTAACTGGACGCCTGGAACCGATGCCTGGTTTTTCGCGGAAGGCTCGGCAGATCGCTTCGATGCCGCCCGTTATGGCGAGTTTGCGGTGGTCGAGGGCGGGCAAAGCCTGCTACGTGCGATGCTGGACCAGGATAGAAAGGAAATCCAGTAAGCCTGACCTGATCCTCTGTGCTCAATAGCCGGTAGCCGGATTGCCTTTCATAAAGACAATCCGGCTTTTGTGTATCTGGGGCTTGTTTCTTTACAGGTGGCCAACCAGGCCCGGACGATAGCAAGGCCCATCAAAAAGGCCCGAAATCTGACGAGGTGTCGGATTCGGGCCTTGGTTTGTTGTGTTGAAGGGCCTTCTTTATTGGGACCGTTTCTGAAACAAAATAGCTTTCTGCGTATCCGCCTAGTGGGACGGACGGGTGGAGTCGTCGCTGAGCAGCTCTTCAAAGATCAGGTGATCGATTTCGGCTTCGTGGCTCCACAAAACCATCAGGGCGACAATTTTTATTTTGTCCAACGAGACCGGGCTTTCGTCCACCGTCATGGCGCTTTCAATCAGGATTTCGCGCAGGTGGGCGGTAAGAGCGCCGGAATTTTGCAAAAAGGTGATGAAACCCATCGCGTCAGCGCCCAGCACATGCTGTTCGTGCTCAGAGAAAATACGCTGACTGTTGGGACTGAGTTGAGCCGTAGGCTGACACTGTTGCGAGGTCTCGCCCAGTGCATGTAACCAGCCCAGTGCGTCGTTGATGTCCTCGTCTTCAAAGCCAATAGCGGCCAATTTGTGGGCCAGAACCTCCGCCTTGGGACAGGACTGGGGGTTGTAATACGTCTCGAAAAGATAAACCAGGATATCAAACATGGGTATAAGGTTGCCGTCCTAAGTGATTAAAAAAACTGCGTGATTTCGGTAACCAGTGACCAAACTTTACGCTGATTTGCAGTAGGGGGCAAATGGGGTGTTCAGGGGATGAGTGGATCTTGTCTTGCTGATTCAGGCTGTTTTTTGTCTGGATTTGCTCTGATACACGCCCTGTGTCGTCGGGCATCCTTATGATTGAAACATAAATCGATAGTCAGGGTAGAAACTGTCGTTTATTTGAAACCTCATAAGCTAACACGCAGAGCTGACAGAGGGGCACACTGGCAGGCAACAGGCAACAGGCAACAGGCAACAGGCAACAGGCAACAGGCAACAGGCAACAGGCAACAGGCATCCGGTTTGCTGCTTGGATGCCTAGGTTCTAGCTAAGCGATAAGGGGAAGCGCCGAGCCCAGGCGGTGGTCGCTTGGTTCCAGAACGCGTCCAAGGTGTTCGCAGCCACGGGAGCAAAGCCCAGAAAGGCCCAGACCCGTTGCAGCGTTTCCATCGGATGGTCCAGGTCAAAGGCCGGAGCATGATTCTGTTTGGAAAGCTTGCGGCCTTGCTCATCGCAGGCCAGCGGCACGTGCAACGTGCGCGGGACAGGCAGGCCCAGGATTCTTTGCAATACCCGCTGGCGGGCTGTAGAGCTAAGCAAGTCTGCCCCACGCACAATATCGGTGATCTGGCTGTCTGCATCATCAATGACCACGACAAACTGGTAAGCCCAGAGTTTGTCGGCGCGTTTAAGAATGTAGTCCCCTACTTCTTTGGCTACATCCTGCTGTTGCGGCCCGGCCCAACGATCGGTGAAGTGCTCCACCCCTTCCGGGACACGCAGCCGCCAGGCGCGGATGGAGCGATCCGCCGGGATGCCGTGGCGACAGGTGCCTGCATAGGGGTACTCATGTGAATCCGGAGCAAGCGGCATGGAAGCCGCCAGAATCTCCTGACGGGTGCAGGTGCAGCCGTAGACCAGATCCCGCTCGCGCAGGTCATCAAACACGTCCTGATAGCGGGCCAGCCGCTGGCTCTGCCAAATAACTTCGCCATCCCAGTGCATGCCCAGACCTTGCAACTGCTGCATGATGATCCGGTCTGCCCCGGCAACCACGCGTGGTGTGTCTATATCTTCAATGCGCAGCAACCAGCGCCCGTTCTGGGCGCGCGCATCCAGGTAGCTGGCCATGGCCGCAACCAGCGAACCCTCGTGCAAGGGACCACTGGGGCTAGGCGCAAAGCGACCACAGTAGGGGGTAAGAGGTTGGGCGGTCATGAGTCGTTCTTAACGGCAAGAGCCCCTGGGTGGGGGCTCTTGTTTGTGCGACTTTACGCCTATTTTTCCAGCCCGGCAATGCGTTTTACACGGGCAGGAAGGGAGGAGTTTTAGCTCTCCATGGTGACCAGTTCAGCGCCTTCGGGCACTTGATCACCCACCGCAAAGAACAGCTCGGCCACGGTGCCGTCAGCAGGCGCCTGAATCGAGTGCTCCATTTTCATGGCTTCCATGACCAGCAGCACATCGCCCTGTTTGACGCTGTCACCTGCGGCTACATTCAGGGCAATAATCTTGCCCGGCATGGGGGCGGTCAGGTGGCCACCGTGCGCTTCCTGGCCGCTGGTACTGGCGCTGGCCAGGGTGTCGACCACGGTCAGGGTCCAGTCCGAACCAGCCTGGGCCACTTGCAGATGGTCGCCATCTTGCAGCACCTGGGCACGGTATTCGACCTGATCCAGCCACAGACGCAAGGCCAGGGTGTTGGCAAGACCCGCCCTTGCCTCGGCTTGCCAGCGCAGCGCGTGTTGGGTTTCGCCCAGTGTGATCTGCCACTGGTTGTCACGACGTTGCAGCAGCACGTTGTGGGCTTCTTCCCCCAGTTGCAAGGCCACTTTCTGATCGTAGTCCCCGCTCAGACGCCAGGCGTCATGTACCGCCCACGGGTCGGAGTGGAGGGCTTGCCCGCTCGTACCTTGGTGAGTCAGCACAGTGCAGGCGGCGAAGGCCAGCACAGAAGCCGGAACGTCCTGATTGCTGGGGAACAGCGCATCGTGACGACGTGGGATCAGGCCCGTATCCAGATCGGCCTGGGCAAAGGCGTCATCGCCCAGCAGACGTTGCAGGAAGGTCTTGTTGGTGTGAACACCGGCCACCTGAGTGTCAGCCAGGGTACGGATCAGACGGCGACGGGCTTGTTCACGATCGGCACCATGGGTGATGACCTTGGCGATCATGGGGTCGTAGAAGGGGCTGATCACGCTGCCTTCACGCACACCGCTGTCGATACGCACCTCACCGGAGGTGAAGGACGCATGGGCGGGGTATTGCAAGCTGCGCAGCGTACCGATGGAGGGCAGGAAGTCCTTGTCAGGATTTTCTGCGTAGATACGAACCTCGATGGCGTGGCCATTGATGCTTAGCTCGTCCTGTTTGGCAGGCAAAGGCTGGCCATCGGCCACACGCAATTGCCATTCCACCAGATCGTGGCCGGTAATCAGTTCGGTGACCGGGTGTTCCACCTGCAGACGGGTATTCATTTCCATGAAGTAGAAACGCCCATCCTGCTCGGCAATGAATTCCACCGTGCCTGCGCCCACATAGTTCACTGCACGGGCTGCTGCAATGGCAGCCTCGCCCATGGCCTGGCGACGCTCGGGCGTCATGCCGGGGGCGGGAGCTTCTTCAATCACTTTCTGGTGACGGCGCTGTACCGAGCAATCGCGCTCGAACAGGTAAACGTAGCCACCGTGCTGGTCACCAAAGACCTGGATTTCGATATGGCGTGGCTTGGTGATGTAGCGCTCGATCAGTACGCGGTCGTCGCTAAAGCTGCTGGCGGCTTCGCGCTGGCAAGAGCGCAAGGCTTCCAGAAAAGCGCCGGACTCTTCCACAATGCGCATGCCCTTGCCACCGCCACCGGCACTGGCTTTGATGAGCACGGGGTAGCCGATTTGGTCTGCTTGTTGGTGCAGGAAATTGGGGTCCTGATTGTCGCCGTGGTAACCGGGCACCAAAGGTACACCGGCTTTTTCCATCAACGCCTTGGCGGCGGATTTGCTGCCCATGGCGGCAATCGCCTGGGCGGGCGGGCCTACAAAAATAATGCCGGCTTGTTCACAAGCGCGAGCAAAGTGTTCGTTCTCGGACAGAAAACCATAACCAGGGTGGATGGCATTGGCACCAGTGGCACGGGCCGCTTCCAGAATGGCGTCGATCTTCAAGTAACTATCGCGTGGCTCGGGGCCACCAATGCGCACGGCTTGATCACAAGCACGCACGTGCTGGGCGTCGGCGTCCGCGTCGGAGTAAACCGCAACGGTACGCAGCCCCAGGCTGCGGGCAGTGGCGGCCACCCGGCAGGCAATTTCACCGCGATTGGCTATCAGCAGGGTCTGAAACACAGTGTCTCCTTGTCTTACATGCGGAACACGCCAAAGCGGGTGTCTTCAATAGGGGCGTTCAAGGCGGCGGACAGGCCCAGGGCCAGAACGCGCCGGGTATCCGAAGGCTGGATGATGCCGTCATCCCACAGACGCGCAGTGGCGTAGTAGGGGTGGCCTTCATGTTCGTATTGTTCGCGGATGGGGGCCTTGAAGGCTTCTTCTTCCTCGGCGCTCCAGCTTTGGCCACGAGCTTCCAGGCCATCACGGCGCACGGTAGCCAGCACGCTGGCCGCTTGCTCACCACCCATGACCGAGATGCGGGCATTGGGCCAGAGGAACAGCAGGCGCGGGCTGAAGGCACGGCCACACATCCCGTAGTTACCGGCACCAAAGGAGCCGCCCAGAATCACGGTGAACTTGGGCACGGCCGCGGTAGACACGGCGGTGACCAGCTTGGCGCCATGACGGGCAATCCCTTCGTTTTCGTACTTGCGACCCACCATGAAGCCGGTGATGTTTTGCAGGAACACCAGAGGCGTCTTGCGCTGGCAGCACAGTTCGATGAAGTGGGCGCCTTTTTGAGCCGCTTCCGAGAACAGAATGCCGTTATTGGCGATGATGCCCACGGGCATGCCGTGGATATGGGCAAAGCCGGTTACCAGCGTGGTGCCAAAGCGGGCCTTGAATTCGTCAAAATCCGAGTCATCCACAATGCGGGCGATCACTTCGCGCACATCGTAGGGCTTGCGGGTGTCGGCGGGGATGATGCCGTTCAGTTCCTGCGGGTCGTAGCGTGGTTCGCGGACTTCTTTCAGCGGCCAGGGCAGTTTTTTCTCGCGGTTCAGGCGGCTGACGCAGCGGCGTGCCAGTTCCAGCGCATGCAGATCGTTCTCGGCCAGATGGTCAGCCACGCCGGACAGACGGGTGTGCACATCGCCACCGCCCAAGTCTTCCGCGCTGACTTCTTCACCTGTCGCGGCTTTCACCAGCGGCGGGCCACCCAGGAAGATGGTGCCCTGGTCGCGCACGATAATGGATTCATCGCTCATGGCCGGGACGTAGGCACCGCCAGCGGTACACGAACCCATCACCACAGCAATCTGAGCAATGCCCTGGGCCGACATATTGGCCTGGTTGTAGAAGATGCGGCCAAAGTGGTCACGATCCGGGAATACGTCTTCCTGATTGGGCAGGTTGGCCCCGCCCGAGTCCACCAGGTATACGCAAGGCAGATTGTTCTGTTGGGCAATTTCCTGGGCACGCAAATGCTTCTTCACCGTCAGCGGATAGTAGGTACCGCCCTTGACTGTCGCGTCGTTGCAGACCACCACGCATTCAATGCCTGCAATGCGGCCAATGCCCGTGATGATGCCTGCGCCCGGAGACTCGTTGTCATAGACATCCTGGGCAGCCAAAGGCGAAAGCTCCAGAAAGGGAGTACCGGGATCAAGCAGACGTTCGACGCGTTCGCGGGGCAGCAGCTTGCCGCGACCCACATGGCGTTGCCGGGAGGATTCGGAGCCACCCAAAGCGGTTTTCTGTAGCTTTTGGCGCAGATCAAGGATCAGGGCCTGCATGATCGAGGCGTTGTCCTGAAAGTCTTGGGAACGCGGATTGATGCGGGATTCAATAACTGACATGGCGTGCCTGGAAAGAGAACAGAGAAAAGCCCATGAAATCAGCCGGGCCGCAGCCCGGCTGATGAGCTTGCTTTAAACCAGCTCGACGGCCAGGGCGACAGCTTCGCCACCGCCAATGCACAGCGAGGCAATGCCGCGCTTGCCGCCGGTCTTGCGCAGGGCGCCGATCAAGGTTGCCAGAAGGCGAGCACCCGATGCACCGATGGGGTGACCCAGGGCAGTCGCGCCACCGTGGATGTTGACCTTGTCGTGCGGGATGTTCAGCTCTTTCATGGCGGCCATGGTGACCACGGCAAAGGCTTCATTGATCTCGAACAGGTCTACATCGGCCACGCTCCAGCCGGTTTTATCCAGCAATTTCTGGATAGCAGCGACGGGCGCGGTCGTGAACCAGGCGGGTTCCTGCGCGTGCTGGGTGTGGGCCACAATGCGGGCCAACGGGGTGGCGCCCAGTTCCTTGGCCTTGTCCTCAGTAGTGATCACCATGGCGGCGGCACCGTCCGAAATGGACGAAGCGTTGGCAGCGGTAACCGTACCGTCTTTCTTGAAAGCGGGACGCAGCGTGGGGATCTTCTCGGGCATGGCTTTGGCAGGGGCTTCGTCCTTGGCAACGACGACATCACCCTTGCGACCAGCGATGGTGACTGGCGCAATTTCCCATTCAAAGCTGCCGTCATCGCTGGCTTGGCGAGCGCGGCGCAGCGATTCCAGCGCGTAAGCGTCTTGCTCTTCGCGGCTGAATTCGTATTTGCTGGCGCAGTCTTCGGCAAACACACCCATGGCGGTGCCACGGCTGTACGCGTCTTCCAGCCCGTCCATGGCCATGTGGTCATACACGGTGGAGTGACCGTAGCGGTAGCCTTCGCGGCCCTTGAGCAGCAGGTAAGGGGCATTGCTCATACTTTCCTGACCGCCGGCCACCACCACGTCCACGCTGCCTGCCTTGAGCAGGTCGTGGGCAAACATGGCTGCTTTGAGACCGGAGCCGCAAACCTTGTGAATGGTGGTGCAAGCCACGCCCTGGGGCAGACCGGCGCCCAAGGCGGCCTGGCGCGCAGGGGCCTGGCCCTGACCGGCTTGCAGCACGTTACCCATGATCACTTCGTCGACCTTGTCGGCCTGGATACCCGAACGCTCCATGGCCGCCTTGATGGCGACCGCGCCCAGCTCGTGAGCGGCCAGATCGGACAGGCTACCCATCATGCCGCCCATAGGGGTGCGGGCGATCGAGACGATGACAACGGAATTAGTCATGAAAGACTCCTGGTTGCAAAGAGGAGACCGGCGCGCGCTTGGCAAACTCGTGCAGCTGCCGATCTTTGTTATACGGAAAAATATTTTCGATCCGACCTTGTGTTACTCGCAAGCGGCACTGTGTCCACCATTCAGGCTCCAGCAGTTCTGCATGGTGGGCCATGAAGGCTTTGCGAATGCGCGGGTCGGTCAATAGAAAGTAGCCGAATTCTTCGGGAAATACATCGTTCGGGCCGATGGGATACCAGGGTTCGCTGGCCATTTCGGCTTCTTCGTTCGGTGCAGGCGGAATGGCGCGGAAGTTCATCTCGCGCATGTGCTGGATTTCGTCGTAGTCATAGAAGACGACGCGGCCCAGACGGGTCACACCAAAGTTCTTGAACAGCATGTCGCCCGGGAAGATGTCGGCGGCGGCCAGTTCCCGGATGGCCTTGCCGTACTGCTCCACGGCGGCATTCAGGGCGGGGTCGCTGGCCTTGTTCAGATACAGGTTCAGCGGGGTCATGCGCCGTTCAATGTAGACGTGGCGCAGCAAGATGGTGTCCTCGGACTCTTCCAGCAGGCTGGGTACTTCGCGGCGAAGTTCTTCCAGCAAGGCTTCGGAAAAGCGTGCCTTGGGCAAGGCAACCTGAGCGTAGTCCCAGGTGTCGGCCATGCGCCCGACACGATCATGTTTTTTGACCAGCTGGTATTTGCTGCGCACCGTGGCGTGGTCCATGCCCTGCTTTTGAATCCGGTCGCGGATCAGCTTGAACACATAGGGGTAGGACGGCAGGGTGAATACCGTCATCACCATACCGGCAATACCGGGTGCCAGATCAAAGTGATCGTGCGAGTGCGACAGGTGGTGCAGAAAGTCGCGGTAGAACAGGGTCTTGCCCTGCTTTTGCAGACCGATGGCGGTGTACAGCTCGGCCTTGGGCTTGCGTGGCAGCAGGCTGGACAGGAAGTCCACATAGGCCGATGGCGCTTCCATATCGACCAGGAAATAGGCGCGGGTAAAGCTGAACAGCGTGGACAGGTCGTCCGTGGTGTGCAGCAAGGCGTCTATATACAAGTGTCCCGAGGGGCGATGCAAAATGGCCAGGGAGAACGGCAGTACTTCACCCTGATTGATCAGGCGGCCCACCACATAGGCACCCTTGTTGCGAAAGAACAGGGAGTTCAGCACCTGAATCTGGCAGTCCGAGCCAATGCGCGAGCCATAGCCGCGCGGCAGACGACGGCATAGTTGACGCACGGCCATGCGGGCCAAGGTGCGTACATCGCGCGGCAGATCGGCAAAGGGGGCCGCCAGACCGAAGTCGGCCAGCATACTGGTCAGGCTGGCTTCCAGGCCTTCTTCGGTGGGGTAATAGACGCGATACGAAGGCAGTGCGCCGTCCAGGTAATCCGTGGCAACGGCTGGGCGCACGAAAATGAATTCGTTGCGAAAGTAGTGCCGGTGCAGCACGCGGCAGGAGACGGAGTTAAAGAAGGTCTCCGCACATTCGGGCTGACGGTGGCCCGACAGCAAACGCACAAATTCAGCCTTGGCCTGCAACCATAACTGTTGCTGGGCCTCGTCCAGATGCGCCGGATCGGACGGTGTGGGCTGATGCAGACGCAGGTTCTGGCTAAGCATAGCCGCGCATTCGCGTACCCGTGTGGCGTAGTACTCGATGCGTTCGCGCGAGAGCTGCTGAATACCATGCCAGTCGCCCGATTCGTACAAAGACTTGGCGCGCTGGGCGCTGTAGCGAAACAGCGCATAGTGGCGATTGAAACCATCCAGCATGGCCTGAGCCACCTGGATAGCGGTCATCCCCGGTTTCTGAACCGGGGTGATGACGGTGGTTTCGCCAAAATCAGGGTTGGACATGCCTGTGCCTTTTTAGGCGGTTTCGGCGAACAGTTCGCGGCCGATCAGCATGCGGCGGATTTCGCTGGTGCCCGCACCGATCTCGTACAGCTTGGCATCGCGCCACAGGCGGCCTGTGGGGAATTCGTTGATGTAGCCGTTGCCGCCCAGAATCTGGATGCCTTCACCGGCCATCCAGGTGGCTTTTTCCGCGCTGTACAGGATCGCGGCAGCGCAGTCCTTACGCACGGAACGCACGTGGCCCGCACCCAGACGATCCAGGTTCTTGCCCACGGCATAGCACAGGGCACGGCTGGCTTGCAGGGTGGTGTACATATCGGCCACCTTGCCTTGAATCAGTTGAAATTCGCCAATGGCCTGGCCGAACTGTTTGCGGTCGTGGATGTAAGGAATCACGACGTCCATCACGGCTTGCATGATCCCCAGTGGACCACCGGCCAGTACGGCACGTTCGTAGTCCAGGCCGGACATCAGCACTTTGACGCCACCATTGATCTGGCCCAGCACGTTTTCTTCCGGCACTTCACAGTCCTGGAACACCAGCTCGCCCGTGTGGCTGCCGCGCATGCCCAGCTTGTCCAGCTTTTGGGCAACGGAGAAACCGGCAAAATCCTTTTCGATCAGGAAGGCGGTAATGCCGCGTGCGCCGGCTTGCGGGTCCGTCTTGGCGTATACCACCAGAGTGTCAGCGTCCGGGCCGTTGGTAATCCACATTTTGGAGCCGTTCAGCACGTAACGGTCGCCCTTCTTTTCGGCGCGCAGCTTCATGCTGACCACGTCCGAACCGGCACCGGGCTCACTCATGGCCAGGGCACCAATGTGCTCACCGCTGATCAGCTTGGGCAAGTATTTTTGCTTCTGGGCTTCCGTGCCGTTACGGTTGATCTGGTTCACACAGAGGTTGGAGTGCGCACCGTAGGACAGAGCCACCGAGGCGCTGGCACGGGAGATTTCCTCCATTGCGATCATGTGAGCCAGATAGCCCAGGTTGGAGCCACCGTATTCTTCGCTGACGGTCATGCCCAGTAAACCCATCTCACCGAACTTCTTCCACAAGTGCATGGGGAACTGGTCGTCGTGATCCAGTTGAGCTGCTAAGGGGGCAATTTCGGCCTGGGAGAAGTCGGCGACAGCGTCGCGCAGCATGTCCAGGTCGGAGCCAAGATCGAAATTCAGGCCGGGCAGGCTCATGAGACACTCCGTGGAAATAAATGGGTTGTGGAATCGTATTTATATTACGTTTACGTAAACGTCATATATATGGGTTTTCCCTTATCGGGACTCCAACTTCAATTGTTCGCTCATGGTGTGACAGATATCGAGCTGGGCCTGGATTTCCTGCAAGGTCTGATCCAGGTCCTGTCGTTGTCGCTCCAGACGCAGGCGGTGCTCGGTCAGGACCTCCTGATAGTGCTTAAGCTGGGAGGCGGTGTCCATCGGGGATTCATACATATTGATCAGTCGCAGAATCTCCGATAGCTGCAGTCCCAGCCTTTTGCCGCGCAGGGCCAGCTTCAGGCGGGCGCGATCACGGGGCTGATAAATGCGCTGAGTGCCTTGACGCAGCGGGCTCAAGATTCCTTGATCTTCATAGAAGCGCAGGGTACGAGGTGTAATGCCAAACTCGTGCGCCAGATCCGATATTGTCCAGGTTGTCGTTGTCATTTTTAGTGTGATTTACGTAAACGTAAACTATCATGCCATAGAGCCGGGGTGTGAACTAGGGCCTGCTAACTGTAAAAGGCCCTGGCCTTTTAGTATGGACAGCCCTTACGCCCTATAAGAGCCATTCTATTGGAGCGAGCATGAATCCTAACGAACAAAAATTGAATTATCCCTGGGCAGATACCCTGCCTCCAGCGGGCGGCAGCCTGGAAGTCGCGCCGGGGGTGCGTTGGCTGCGCATGCCTTTGCCCTTTGCGCTGGATCACATCAATCTGTGGCTATTGCGCGACCAAATCGATGGGCGCGAGGGCTGGACGATTGTGGACTGTGGCGTGGCCCGCCCCGAAGTGCGCGAACTGTGGGAACAAGTTTTCAGTAATGAGCTGCAAGGTTTGCCCGTGTTGCGCGTGATCGTCACGCACATGCACCCGGATCATGTCGGTTTGGCGGACTGGTTGTGCCAGCGTTGGAATGCGCCGCTGTGGATCAGCATGACGGACTACGCGATTGCCAAACTGTGGTCGGGTGCAGGCGGACGTCAGACTGGCGCGCAAGCGGGTGGTCCGAATGGCGCGGCGGCCGAGGCCCACTTTGTTCGCCACGGTCTGCAAGACGAGAAAGCCCGCGAGCAGATTCGCAGTCGTGGGGATTATTACCCGTCCATGGTGCCTTCGGTGCCCGAGCGTTTTGTACGCTTGATGGATGGTCAGCGTGTGATGATTGCTGGTCGCCCCTGGCGTTTGATCGTGGGTTACGGCCATGCTCCCGAGCATATGTCCCTGTACTGTGAAGAGTTGAAGGTGCTGATCTCCGGTGACATGCTTTTGCCGCGTATCTCCACCAATATCAGCGTGTTCGATACCGAGCCCTTTGCCAATCCTTTGCCTTTGTACCTGAACTCTCTGCTGTCCTATCAGGATCTGGCCCCGGACACCTTGGTGCTGCCTTCGCACGGCAAGCCGTTCCGTGGCATGCACGAGCGCATCCGTCAGCAGCAGGAGCACCATGCTGAGCGTCTGGAAGAAGTGCTGGAAGCCTGTGCCCAGCCTTGTACCGCTGCGGATATTCTGCCCGTGCTTTTTCATCGCAAGCTGGATTCGCACCAGATGACCTTTGCCATGGGCGAGGCCATTGCCCACCTGCACGCCTTGTATTTTGATGATCGTCTGAGCTGTCAAATGGGCGAGGACGGGGTCTACCGTTTTCAGCGCATTTGAGCACTGGGGTGCCTCTTAATAAGAGGGGGCAATATAGCGACTGTCGGCATAGGCGACCGGGCCTGCTGGCCTGTGGTAGCGTAGAGCTTTTCTTGCTAGCGCCTGCCGACACTATGAGCTCTGATCTCGCCCTGGACACCGCCCTGCAACACACGGGTCTGGCCCCGTTCGATCCGCATACGGATGCGGCGCCGGTGGCTGTGCCCATCATGCGCACCAGCACGGTACGCTTTCGCAATCTGGATGCCTTGGACCGTGCCCAGGCTGACAAGGCCGATCCTGAAAAACGCTCGGTCACTTACGGGCGGTCGGGTATGGATACCCATGCCGCGCTGGAACAGGTGTTCTGTCAGTTGGAGTCTGCCACCCAGGCTTTGCTGGCACCGTCGGGTATGGCGGCGATTACTCTGGGTTTGCTGGCCTTGCTGGACTCCGGCGACCATGTGCTGATTGCCGACAGTGCTTATGGCCCGGTGCGTTATCTGGAAAAGACCGTGTTGCGTCGTATGGGGATACAGGCCACGTTCTGCGCGCCGACCCCAGAAGAAATGGCCCGTCATCTGCAAGACAACACCCGCATGGTGTACGTGGAGTCACCCGGTTCCTTGCTGATGCAGATGCTGGACATGCCTGCCTTGGCGCAGTTTGGCCGCCAGCACAATTTGCTGCTGGTCACCGACAACACCTGGGGCTCGGGCTATATTTATCGCCCGCTGGAATTGGGCTTTGATGTATCCATTGTGGCGGGGACCAAGTATGTAGCGGGTCACTCCGACCTGATGCTGGGGGCAGTCATGTCGGCTGACCCTGCCATCAACAAGCGCCTGCACGATAACCACTATGCCCTGGGCTTTTCTATCAGTGCTGATGACGCCTGGTTGGCATTACGCGGTGTGCGCACCTTGCCCATCCGTATGCGTGAAAGCGCCTCCAATGCACTGGCAGTGTGCCAATTTCTGGATAGCCGCCCAGAGGTCGTCCGTATTTATCACCCGGCTTGGCCGCAGGATCCTGGCCATGCCTTGTGGCAACGTGACTGCACGGGTTCCAATGGCATGCTCTCGGTACAACTGAAGCTGAACAATGCGCAAGCCCGTGTGTTTGTGGACGCCTTGACACTGTTTGGTATTGGTTTTTCCTGGGGGGGCTTTGAAAGTCTGGTGCAACTGGTAGATACGAGCTTCCTGAGCGGACACAGCTATTGGGAGCAAAGCCAGGACAGCCTGGTACGCCTGCATATCGGCCTGGAGTCCACCAAAGACTTGTGTGCTGATCTGACGCAGGCTTTTGAGAAGGCGGCGCTGGCTTAAGCCCTTATCAAATTGTTCAAGTTACACCCACACCCTGGCTTAAATGAGCCAGGGTTTTATGGATCGTGGGGTTCACTACTTTCTTGTGGGTTTTTTTACGAGCCATCAGTAGCTCATAGATCACAAATATAGCAACGCCAAGGGCCCTCAAAACCGGAGTGAATCCCGTCTTGAGGGCCCTTGGCTGTATGGCGTAGCCAGACTGCTAGTTAGCCATTGGTGACCATCTTCACCAGCTCTTGAGCTTTGGTGATGCTTTCGTCGTAACCATTGGCCAGTGCAGGCGAAGTCACGAACTTGCCACCCACGGCCAGGCTGGGTGTGCCCTGGATCTGGTAGGTGTTGGACAGTTCGTTGGCCTTGTTGGCCTTGGTTTGCACGCCAAAGGAGTTGAAGGTTTGCTCGAAGCGGGCCTTGTCTACGCCTTGTTTGGCAGCCCAGGCCGTAATGGTCTTGGCATCAAAAATGCGCTCACGCTTTTGGTGAATGGCTTCAAACACCTTGGGATGCAGGTCCAGTCGGTCCATGGCTTCCAGGGTGTAGTACAGCTTTTGCAGGTCAGTCATGCCGGCATTGAAGGCAACGGGCACACGGCGCAGCACGACATTGTCGGGCAGAGTTTTGGACCAGACTTCGACCTTGGGTTCCAGAATGGCGCAGTGTGGGCAGCTGTAGGAGAAGAACTCCAGCACTTCGGTTTTACCGACGCTGTCCGAGGGCTGAGCCGCAGGCAGGGTAACGTAGCCTTGGTTGGCTTGTTGAGCCAGCGCGCTGGTGGCGGGCAGCAAAGTCGCCCCTGCCAACAGACTGGCGCCGACCAGGGATCGTACAAACAATGCGTTCAGCTTCATGAATCAATTTCCTTAATGGGGAAGATGAGGTCTATGACCTGTTCAATGGCGGAAAAGTTCACCTCGGGCCTACCCAGGGTGCAACTTGTTTAGGGTCGTACCACTGAGGTATCAATTTTTTCCTCGGCCAGACGGCTGCGTGCCCGGTTCATGTCGTCTATGCCCTTGAAGGGGCCCATGCGCACCCGGTTCACCGTGCTGCCATTGACCTGAGCACTTTGTACCGAGGCATTAAAGCCCAACATCAACAAGCGGGCCTTCATGGCGTCGGCGTCCGCATGGTTGCGAAATGCGCCTGCTTGCAGGTAGTAGGGGGTGGAGGTGGTGGCTGGTTTGGCCGCCGGGGGCGCGGCAGGGGCTGGTGTGGCTGGTTTGCTGCTGGCCGGTGTCGGGGTGCTGGGAGCGGCAGGTGCTGTGGCCGGAGGCGTTACTGCAGGAGCGGTAGTGCGAGCCTCTGGCTGACGGGTCGGTTCCGTACCCATGGCAGGCAAGGTGGCAATCAGGTCACCCAAGGCATCCGGAGCGGCAGGCTTGGAAGAGATGCTGGGCAGATTGGCTGGTGGCAAGGTCAAGCCGGGGATGGTGTCGCCCGGCGGTGGTGTCTGCCCGTTGGAGTTGCCATATAGCCCCCGGTTGGGGTCCAGCAAGTCTCGCCCTTCGGGCAAGGCCACGGTTGGTTTGTCCCGGCTGGCCTTGTCCACAAAGGGCATGGGTACTTTGGTGACAAACAGGGCAACGGCGACTGCCGCGCCCAGACCCAGAATCAGGCCAATCAGAATGCCGGTATAGGTACCGCCGGAACTACTGGATTTTTTACGTGCTCTTGCCATATCTGCCTATGGGTTTACATACGTTCGGGTGCGGACACACCCAGCAGGTTCAGACCATTGCGAATGACCTGGGCGCAGGCCTGGGCCAGACGCAGACGGGCCAGACGCAAGGTCGTGTCGTCCACGGACACGCGCTCGGCGTTGTACCAGGAATGGAAGTCCGCCGCGCAGTCGCGCAGCCAGAATGCAATGTGGTGAGGGGCCAATTCGCGCGCGGATTGGGCCAGCACATTGGGGTATTCGGACAGGCGTTGCATCAGAGCGATCTCGGTGGGGGCGGTCAGTGGGGTGATGTCGGCCTGAGGCACCTGATCCTGCAGTTCTGCCGATTGGTTCAACACAGAGTTGATACGGGCATGAGCGTACTGGATGTAGTAAACCGGGTTTTCTTCACTCTTGGACAAGGCCAGATCGATATCGAATACGAATTCGGAGTCGGCGCGGCGCTGGATCAGGAAAAAGCGCACGGCGTCCTGGCCTACCCATTCGATCAGGTCACGCAAGGTGACGTAGCTGCCTGCGCGCTTGGAAATTTTTACTTCCTGGCCATTGCGCATGACCTTGACCATCTTGTGCAGGATGTAGGCCGGGAACTCCTTGGGGATGCCCAGGCCCAAACCTTGCAGGCCAGCACGTACACGGGCAATGGTGCCGTGGTGGTCGGAGCCCTGAATATTGATGGCGTGGTGGAAGCCGCGTTCCCACTTGGCCACGTGGTAGGCCACGTCCGGCACGAAGTAGGTGTAGCCGCCTTCGGATTTGCGCATGACGCGGTCTTTGTCGTCGCCTGTGCCCAGTTCGGTGGTGCGCAGCCACAGCGCGCCGTCCAGCTCGTAGGTGTGACCGGCGTCGATCAGGGCCTGCACGGTCTTTTCTACCTTGCCGGAGGTGTACAGCGAGCTTTCCAGATAGAAGTTGTCGAACTTCAAGCCGAATGCCTGCAAGTCCAGATCTTGTTCGCGGCGCAGGTAGGCCACGGCAAAACGGCGAATGTCTTCCAGATTGTCCAGATCACCACTGGCGGTGACGGAGGCGCCATCGGCGGCCTGAACCGTTGCACCGGCCTGGTAGTCGCGGGCGATATCCAGGATGTAGTCGCCCTTGTAGCCGTCAGCGGGGAATTGCTCGCTGTCGGGCTCGATGCCACGGGCACGGGCATGCACGCTGGTGGTCAGGTTGTCGATCTGGTTACCGGCGTCGTTGTAGTAGAACTCGCGGGTAACGTCGTAGCCTTGGGAACTGAACACGCGGCACAGCGAGTCGCCCAGCGCGGCCTGGCGGGCGTGGCCCACGTGCAAGGGGCCGGTCGGGTTGGCCGACACGAACTCCACCATCAGTTTTTCCTGGGTAGGAGCGACGTGGCCAAAGTTATCGCCTTGCTCGGCAATCGTCTTCAGGACGGCCTGATGGGTGGCCGTGGACAGACGGAAGTTGATAAAGCCCGGGCCGGCAATCTCCGCGCCTGCCAGCAAAGCGGCGGCGTTCGGATCGGCCAACAGGGTATCGACGATTTGCTGAGCCAGCTCGCGCGGGTTACGACCGGCGGGTTTAGCCAATTGCATGGCAATATTGCAGGCGGCATCACCGTGCGCAGCTACTTTGGGGCGCTCCAGCGTGATGTTGGGTTCAGCCTGGGGCAAGATGGCACGGACGGCAGCCTGTAGGCAGGCGATTAATTGAGATTGTTGCTCAGCAAGCATAGGAAAGGTCTGGATTGGTAGAAAGACAACTGCGGCGTGTGGAACACGCCCCAGATGGAAGGCGCGACACTGGCCCGCCGGATAGCCCCACATGATAGCGTGATTTGACGCCAAATTCTTTTCAAGCCGCCTAGCGTTCCCATCCCAGGTGGCTATGTAGCCACGTATCGTAAGCATCCATGTCTACCCAGCCTACTTGATTGTCACCGCGCAGGCGCCAGTCATTAAAGCGAGTGATCATGCTTTCCAGGGTGTGGCGCACTTCCCGGCCCAAGGCAGGGTGGGAGTCCTGGTAGAGCAAGTCCTGGCCATGACCGTGATAATCAACACGGCGCACTCCCTGGGAGGTCAGGCGCAGTCCGGGTGTACGCATGTCCTGCAGGATGGGGTGTCTGATCTGGAGATCGGTTTGGGGCAGTTCGGCCAACGTCAGGCCGGCCGCGGTGGCTTGCCAGTGCATCCAGGCCAGAGCCACTTTATCCAGATCGCTGATCTCGCCGTCCTCATCGGGGAGCACCCCGCCACCTATCTGGCTATGGGCGCCAATAAATGGCATTTCCACCGTGTTCATGGCCTGGGCCAGGCCGCTTAAGGGAAAGAGCACGCGGTGCTCGTGCATTGCCACGGCGTGGGCAACCCAGTTCCAGGCTTGCGAGACACCCAGCCGGTACTGGGGTGTGCTCCAACCTCCCAGCCCAAACTGGGCCACTGTATCGAACAAGCCTAAAAAGCGGGGGGTGATACAGGTGCGAATAGCGCCGCGCTGTGGATCATTCAGCACAAACCAGCCCTGCTGGACATGATCCAGAATTCGATTGGAAAAGTCTCGTGCCAGTGCCGCTCCTCTTGAAAAACCCAGCAAATCCACAGGCACAGCGCGAGGTGCTGGCCCCTGCTCCTGCATGCGGTTCAGAAAGCTGTTCCATTGCGATTCCAGAATCCGCCCTGCTCGCCACGCGGTCAGTGCATCCCAGTTCAGGGTCACGGGATCGCCCGGCCCTTCGGCGTAATGCACCGCCCCATCCTGATACAACTGCGACAGTTTCCAGACATTGCTATTAGTAATAGGAGCCTGTCGTGTGCCATCAAAGGCGAACAACAACAGGCCGGTGGGATCAATATGACGCAAGGGCTGTTGCTGGGCATAGCCTACGGCCTGGGTGTGTGGCCATGGGCCTAGAGGGTCTGCCTCCAGATACTGCCCGTGATCAGGCAGATAAGTACGCAGCAGATTGTCGTGCCAGCCGGTAGCCGATTCCGCGTACTGCCCCGGCAGGCGTAGATTGAATTCCAGGGTTTCAAGCAAGGGCTCAGCCTGTCCCAGCGGGTTCAGGTCGGCAGCCCAAACCGGCTTGGCGTGCTGATCGCTAATCAGTCGGACAGCGCCCATCAAATCACTATGCAGGTAGTACAACTGCCCTTGCCCGTCCGGCGGATAAACAATCATGCCTACGGGCGTCAGCCCGGCATACAGATAGCGCCGGGAGATCAGTTGGCCGGGCGCAGCGGGTAAATCCAGTTCAGCCATTAATTGCTGGCCGTGAAAGAAGAAAGCGCGCTCCTGATTGCCTTGCTTGCGCCAGATGCGTTGACCAAAGGCATCGTGCCGGTACTCTACCAGCGTGGTGTTTGCTGTTTGCACGCGGCGTAAGCGACGGTTGGGGCCGTAGTCCAGATTTAAGGTGCCGACGGCTGTCGCTGTGCCGGAGGGGGAACGCTGAATAGAAGCGGCTGGCTTCGGGTAGCGAGCAGCAAGCGCACCGCTCTGGTTCCAGGCCAGCCATTGTTCTGATTCTGTCTTGCCTTGACGGAAAGCGATTAGCCGGTTTTCAGCGTCGTAGTGCAACAGCCAGTGACGGGTTTGCTGCAGTAGCGGGTACTCATGACGATCCTCCAGCACCTTGCCTTGCGTATCCAGACGGCGGGTTTGCGTCCAGACAGGCTTGCCATTCGGCTGCACTAGCATCAAATCTACCGCTTGCCCGGTGTTGTTCGCATGGCTGATCAGTTGCAGCCCATTGCCCCACGCATAGCCCACCTCTTGTCCATGGATAACGGTCTGGATTTGCCCTGTTTGCGTGATCCACTCCAGAGACTGTAAACGTCCCTGAGTATCCCAGCGGTAGCGTAGTTGTCCGCCTTCTGGCAGTGAGTGCAGTGTCAGCCTACGCAGCTCGTCGTATTCAAAGCGATCAGTCCAGCGTTGGCTGGGACTATGGTCGCGTTCCAGACGGCGTTCTTGTAATAGACCAGCCCGCAACTTGAGCCATTGCGTTTCCGTGGGATGACGAATGCGCAGCGCGCCAGGCCCGAGCCAGTTCAGCTCACTGCGTTCGGTTTCCTGGCCTTGCTGATGTTCAAGGCGGCTCAAGCGCCCCTGCTGATCGTATTGAATCTGAAGTGAGCCTGCTTTTGCATAGTCAATGCGCGTCAGCTTGCCATCCGGGTTCCAGTAGCGGGCTTCGCCTCCATGCTGGCTTGTCGCCCAGCTTTGCAAGCGTCCTTTCTCATCCAGATCCAAACGTAAGGGCCCCCAGCCGCCCTGTTGATGTTCCAGCCGTGACACGGTTCCATTGGTACGGCGCAGCGCCGTCCAGGACCCGGCTTGCAGCCAGCGTCCTTGTGGGTCGTATCGCCATTCTGTGCCATGGGTCTGACAGGTTTCACACAAACGGCTTTCCAGTTTCTGTAGTCGTTTTTGGCCTTGATAGTTACGGTAAAGGAAACGATGTTGTTCCTTGCCTACGGACCACTCACTCAGGTTCGGTCTGTAGCGTGCCGTCCAGTCCTGATTGAAGGCGTAAGAGATCAAACGGCTGACTCGGCCTTGAGCGTCGTATTCCCATTGCTGCACGGGCTGAGCCGTTTGCCCAGGCGCTTGCAGGCTGCTGCCACCTAAACGATTTGACCAAGGTGCAGGGGCCGGATGATAGAGGCGTTGCATGCCGTCCGGGCGGCTGACGCTGGCTAGCCAGATTTGTTGAGCAAGTTCTTTGAGTAGCAAGCGAAACGGCCCGGCGGGGGTTCTAATATTGATGGCTGTGGCTGTGGCTGTGGCTGTGGCTGTGGCTGTGGCTGTGGCTGTGGCTGTGGCTGTGGCTGTGGCTGTGGCTGTGGCTGTGGCTGTGGCTGTGG